>NZ_JBHWIO010000013.1:11748-106405 GCF_042732075.1 Kitasatospora sp. NPDC059812 | reverse complement strand
GCGCGCCGCCGGGGGTGTGGGCGGCGGGGGAGGAGGCCGCCGCGCGGGGCGCGGACCTCGGCGCCCAGCGCGCGGGCGGGCGCCCCCCCCCGTCGCGTTTCCCGCGTGCTCAGGCCCGCTTGGGGCGGGTGACGGCGACCAGTTCGGTGCCGTCCTCGGAGAGCCGCAGTTCGGTGCGGAGTTCGGCGAGTTCGCCGAGGTGGTGCAGGTGGGTGCCGCCGCAGAAGATCTGCGCGCCGCCCTCGGGCAGCTCGCAGTGCCACTGGCGGCGGGCGGTGAGCTCGGGGCCGGGGACCTCGATGCGGACCGGGGCGTCGGCGGCGACCCAGGCGGCGAGCCGGGTGTTGACGGCCTCGGTGAGGGCGGGCAGGGCGTCGGCGAGGGCGGGGAGCTCGTCGGTGGCGTCTGCCGTGAAGCCCTTCTTCTTCAGCGACTTGCCGAGCCGGTAGGTGTCGGTGCTGGCCTCGGTGTCCATCACCGAGGTGGCCATCGCGAGGCTGTCGAAGTCGGGGTGGCCGAGGGCGTCGGAGCGGCCCGGGTCCTTGCGCCAGCGCGGCGCGAGGGCCTCGTTGAGGGCGAGGGCGAGCAGGTGGCAGCCGCTGTGCGAGGCGCTGAGGGCGGCCCGGCGGTCGGCGTCGACGGTGAGGACGGCGGTGCGCCCGACGAGGTCGCCGGGGTCGGTGTCGACGACGTGCAGGACCAGCCAGGACCACTCCTCGTCGCCGCGCCGGACCGGGATGTCGGCGCCGGCCAGCGGCGTTCCGCCGTCCGGGCCGACGGCGCCGGTGAGGCAGTCGACGACGGCCAGCTCGGTGCCGTCGACGGTGAGGGTGCCGAGGTCGGCGGGCTGGTCGGGCCAGGTGTGGTCGAGCGGGTGGAACGGGGTGGCCCCGGTCACGACGGCGTGCCGGCCGTCCCCCAGCGGGTGCACCGCGATCACCGTCGACTCGCCGGTCACCGCCCCGGCCGGGAAGCTGACGTGCGTGGTGGGGAGGGTCATTCCTGGCTCCGGTGACGTGGAACGGGTGAGGGAGTGAGGGGCGAGGGGGTGAAGGCTGAGGGGGTGAAGAGGGAGGACGGGCCCCGGCCTGACCGGGATCCGTCCACCATTGTGCCCTCCGGCCGTCAGCCCAGGGTCGGCAGCTTGATCAGCACCAGCAGTGCGAGCAGTTGCACCGCCGAGGCGGCGGCCGCCTTGCCCCAGGGCAGGTCGTGCACCCGCCGGACCATGCTGGTCAGCAGGTACGCGCAGAACGCCCAGGTGGCCCAGCCGGCGACCTGGACGACCGCGCTGCCCGAGGGCAGCACCAGGTCGAGCAGCAGCCGGGGCGCGTCCGTCAGCCAGCCGATCAGCGCGGCCAGGCCGACCGTCGACTTCCACGGGCCGTCCCCGCCGAGCTGGCGGGCCAGCGCGTAGGTGACACCGCCGAACAGCGCTCCGGCCACGGCGAAGCCGATCGCGGCGGCGGCGATGCCGGTCAGCGCGACGGTGAAGGTCGAGTCGACGATGTCGTCGTGGGTCAGGCCGATGCCGAGCACCGCGAGCGCGCCGTACAGCATCGAGACGGTGAGGGCGGGCAGCCAGACCTGGTGGTCGCGGGCGCGGTCGAAGGTCGCGGTGGGGGCGCGGAAGATGCCGATGAGCAGTTCGCGCCAGTGCGGGCGGGGCCCGGCGACGTGCGGGGCGGACTGGCCGCCGGCCCGGTAGACGGTGACGTTGTCCTGGCCGTACGGCGGCTGCTGCTGCGGCCCGTAGCCGTCCTGGCCGTAGCCGTCGCCCTGCGGGTGTCCGCCCTGGTCGTAGCCCTGGTCGTAGCCCTCGGCGCCGTACCCCGCCTGCGGGTACCCGGGGTGCCCGCCGTACTGGCCCTGGTCGTAGTACCCGTGGTGGGGCGGCTCCTGCGCGTACGGGTCGCCGGTCGGGAAGGCCCGGGTGCCGCCGGGCCGGTCGGCGGCGTACGGGTCGTAGCCGCCCTGCGGGCCCGGGGCGCCGGGGCCTCCGGGCGTGCCGTCGGGGCCGTCGGCCACGCCCCGGTGCGGGGCCGTGAAGTACTCCGGCCCGTCCGTCTGCCCGTGCCCCCCGGGCCCCGCCGGCGGCGGAGGGGGCGCCCACCCGCCGTGGGGGTCGGCGCCCTGCCCGCTGTCGTATCGATTACCAGCCACGCTCTGACGGTACCCGTCCGGCCCAATCCGCGTGGGGCCTGGACGGAGCCGGGGCCGGTTTGCAGCGAGCCTGAGACGAACGCGGCCGAAATCCTGCCGCCGACGGCGCCAGCGGCCCGGCCCGGCCCGGGTCCTACCGCTGCGCGCTGACCGAGGGCCCGTGCACCGCGGCGGCCGCGGCGGTGCCGGCCGGGCAGCCGCCCGGGCCGGCCGAGGTGCGGACCGCGCCGACCGGCAGCAGGGTGCCGCAGGCGATCCGGATGCCGTTCGGCAGCTCGTTGTCGGATTCGACGATCGCGCCGTCGCCGATCACCGCGCCGTCCAGCGCCGAGCGGGCGCCGACGGTGGCGAAGGCGCCCACGATGGAGTCCTTGACCAGGGTCTCCGGGCCGACCACCGCACCCGGCAGGATCACGCTGCCCTCGACGATCGCGCCGGCCTCGACCACCGCGTTCGCGGAGACCACGGTGCCGCCGCTGAGCACCGCGCCGGGGTGGACGGTGGCGCCGGGCAGCAGCAGGGCGTCGCCGGTCGGGCCGGGGACGGCCGGGGAGTCGACCTTGCCGAGCACCAGGTCGGCCGAGCCGCGGACGAACGCGGCCGGGGTGCCGAGGTCGAGCCAGTACGAGGTGTCGACGACGCCGCGCAGCAGCGCGCCGGTGGCCAGCAGCTCGGGGAAGGTCTCGCGTTCGACGGACACCTCGCGGCCGGCCGGGATGCGGTCGATGACGGACCGGGTGAAGACGTAGCAGCCGGCGTTGATCTGGTCGGTGACGATCTGCTCGGGCGTCTCCGGCTTCTCCAGGAACTCCAGCACCCGCCCGTTCGCGTCGGTCGGGACGAGGCCGAAGGCGCGCGGGTCCTCGACCCGGGTGAGGTGCAGGGTGACGTCGGCCCCGGCGGCCACGTGGCCGTCGCGCAGGGCGGCGATGTCGACGCCGGAGAGGATGTCGCCGTTGAAGACCAGCACGGGCTCGTCGGGGCCACAGGTCAGCCCGGACGCCGCGTTGCGGATCGCGCCGCCGGTGCCCAGCGGCTCGCGTTCGGTCAGGTAGACCAGCTCGATGCCGTACGGGGTGCCGTCCTGGAAGTGGTCCTCGAAGACCTCGGCCAGGTACGAGGTGGCCAGCACGACGCGGGTGACGCCGGCGGCGGCCGCGCGGGCCAGCTGGTGGGCGATGAAGGGGACGCCCGCCACCGGCAGCATGGGCTTGGGGGTGTGGGTGGTCAGCGGACGCAGTCGCGTGCCCTTACCACCGACCAGCATGATCGCCTCGGTCATGGTCTGCGCTGTTCCCCTTGTGCTCTGCGGCCCCGGCCCGGCGGGCCGATACCTCCGTCGGTGGTCTGGACCCGTCCGGCCGTCCGGAACGGGTCGACCGGCGCGAGGCCGGTCTGCCGCCTACTGTATTTCCTCCCAACGGGCGGACACTCAGGCGGCCGTGCGATTGGCACCACTCCCCTACGGGTCCCGCCCCGGATCCACCCCCGGTCCGGCCCGTCCCGGCCCCCCAAAAGCCCGGCCCGGCGGGCGCTCTCGCGGCGACCACCGGGCCGGGCAGTTGTAGCAGAACTGTCGAACAGAGGACGCTACGCGTCCACCGTCGCAGGCTCCTCGGCGCCGGCCTGCGGGGTCGCCTTCACCGAGTCGAGCAGCAGCTGGGCGACGTCGACCACCTTCAGGTGCTCCTTGGCGGCGCCCTCGTTCTTCTTGCCGTTGACCGAGTCGGAGAGCATCACCAGGCAGAACGGGCAGGCGGTGGAGACGATGTCCGGGTTGAGGGACAGCGCCTCGTCCACGCGCTCGGTGTTGATCCGCTTGCCGATGCGCTCCTCCATCCACATCCGGGCACCGCCGGCGCCGCAGCAGAAGCCGCGCTCCTTGTGCCGGTGCATCTCCTGCTGGCGCAGACCGGGGACCTTGTCCATGATCTCGCGCGGCGGGCTGTAGACCTTGTTGTGGCGGCCCAGGTAGCAGGGGTCGTGGTAGGTGATCAGGCCCTCGACCGGGTTGACCGGGACGAGCTTGCCCTCGTCGATCAGGTGCTGCAGCAGCTGGGTGTGGTGGATGACCTCGAAGTGGCCGCCCAGCTGCGGGTACTCGTTGGCGATGGTGTTGAAGCAGTGCGGGCAGGTGGCGACGATCCGCTTGACCGGCGCGTCCTCCAGGGCCGCGTTCAGCGTCTCGACGTTCTGCGCGCCGAGCATCTGGAAGAGGAACTCGTTGCCCAGCCGGCGGGCGGAGTCACCGGTGCAGGACTCCTCCTTGCCGAGGATGGCGAACTTCACGCCCGCGGTGTGCAGCAGTTCGGCGAAGGCCTTGGTGGTCTTCTTGGCGCGGTCCTCCAGGGCGCCCGCGCAGCCGACCCAGTAGAGGTACTCGACCTCGGCGGGGTCGATGTCCTCGCCGATCACCGGCACCTCGATGCCGGTCTCCTTCTTGAGCTCCTTGACCCAGTCCAGGCGGGCCTTGGTGGCCATGCCCCACGGGTTGCCCTTGTTCTCCAGGTTCTTGAGCATCGTCCCGGCCTCGGTCGGGAACGAGGACTCGATCATCACCTGGTAGCGGCGCATGTCGACGATGTGGTCGATGTGCTCGATGTCCACCGGGCACTGCTCGACGCAGGCGCCGCAGGTGGTGCAGGACCACAGGACGTCCGGGTCGATGACGCCGTTCTCCTCCGCGGTGCCGATCAGCGGGCGCTCGGCCTCGGCCAGGGCGGCCGCCGGGACGTCCTTGAGCTGCTCGGCGGTGGCCTTCTCCTCGCCCTCCATGTCCTTGCCGCCACCGGCCAGCAGGTAGGGCGCCTTGCCGAAGGCGTGCTCGCGCAGGCTCATGATCAGCAGCTTCGGCGAGAGCGGCTTGCCGGTGTTCCAGGCCGGGCACTGCGACTGGCAGCGGCCGCACTCGGTGCAGGTGGAGAAGTCGAGGATGCCCTTCCAGGAGAAGTGCTCGACCTGGGAGACGCCGAAGACGGCGTCGTCGGCCGGGTCCTCGAAGTCGATCGGCTGGCCGCCGCTGGTCATCGGGCGCAGGGCGCCGAGCGCGGTGCCGCCGTCCTCCTCGCGCTTGAAGTAGATGTTGAAGAAGCCGAGGAAGCGGTGCCAGGCCACGCCCATCGAGGGGTTGATGCCGATGGTGGTCGCCCACGCGAACGAGATGCAGATCTTCAGCATCGCGAAGAGGTAGATCAGGTTCTCCAGCGTGCCGTGCGACAGGCCGCTGAGGGCGGAGACCAGCGGGTACGACACCAGGTGCTCGGGCCCGTACGAGTCGACGCCGTTGAGGGCGCCCTCCAGGGCGCGCAGCATCAGGATGCACAGGCCGATGCCGAGGATCGTGTACTCGACGTAGAAGGCCTGCCAGGCGATCGAGCCGGCGAAGCGGGACTTGCGGCCGGACCGGGACGGCAGGCTGAGCAGCCGGATCACGATCAGCGTCGCGATGCCCAGCGTGGTGAGGGTGCCGACGAGCTCGACGAAGAGCTGCCAGAGCATCCAGTGGCCGATGATCGGCAGCGCGAACTCGGCGTCGAAGAGCTGGCCGAAGGCGTTGACGATGGTCAGCACCAGGCTGAAGAAGCCGACGGCGACGAACCAGTGGGCGATGCCCACGATCCCCCAGCGGTTCATCCGGGTGTGGCCGATGAACTCGACCGCGACGGTCCTCACCCGCTGGGCGGGCCGGCCGAAGCGGGTGGGGTCCGGCTGGCCGGTCCGCACCACTTTGTAGATGTACAGCGCCGCACGGGCGGCGAGCGCGGTGCCGATCACGAATGTGACCAGCGAGATGACGATCGCTGCTAGCTGCATCGGCTCTCCGTCTCCTGCGGCTTGCTGTTGAGCGGTCTTTGAACGGTCTTGCGTGGAACGAATTGTACTCGTCGGTAACTTGCCGGGCCGACGGCCCGGACATTACCGCCCGCCACCAGTCCTCCAGAAGGTTCCCAAGCTATGGCGGCAGTCACGTGGCACCACACGCGCCACGGCCATGACCACGGCCACGACCGAGGCCACGGGCAGTCGCCGCGGCCGCGGGGGGGGCGGACCGCTCAGCAAAGTTGAGCGGCAGCGACTCATCCCTGTTGACGGCACCCACCCGGTCGTGCATCCTTGAGCCTGTAAAGCTCAACTCTTCCGTGGAGGTATTTACGATGGCACGCGCGGTCGGCATCGACCTCGGTACGACGAACTCGGTCGTCAGCGTTCTGGAGGGTGGCGAGCCCACCGTCATCACGAACGCCGAGGGCGCGCGGACCACGCCGTCCGTCGTCGCTTTCGCGAAGAACGGCGAGGTCCTGGTCGGCGAGGTGGCCAAGCGTCAGGCGGTCACCAACGTCGACCGCACCATCCGCTCGGTCAAGCGCCACATGGGCACCGGGTGGAAGATCAACCTGGACGGCAAGGACTTCAACCCGCAGCAGATCAGCGCCTTCGTGCTGCAGAAGCTGAAGCGGGACGCCGAGGCCTACCTGGGTGAGACCGTCACCGACGCCGTCATCACCGTCCCGGCGTACTTCTCCGACTCCGAGCGCCAGGCCACCAAGGAGGCCGGTGAGATCGCGGGCCTCAACGTCCTGCGCATCGTCAACGAGCCGACCGCGGCCGCCCTGGCCTACGGCCTCGACAAGGACGACCAGACCATTCTGGTCTTCGACCTCGGCGGCGGCACCTTCGACGTCTCCCTGCTGGAGATCGGCGACGGGGTCGTCGAGGTGAAGGCCACCAACGGTGACAACCACCTCGGTGGTGACGACTGGGACCAGAAGGTCGTCGACCACCTGGTCAAGGTCTTCCAGGCCGGCCACGGCGTCGACCTGTCCAAGGACAAGATGGCCCTGCAGCGTCTGCGCGAGGCCGCCGAGAAGGCCAAGATCGAGCTGTCCTCGTCCTCCGAGACCTCGATCAACCTGCCCTACATCACGGCCTCCGCCGAGGGCCCGCTGCACCTGGACGAGAAGCTCACCCGCGCCCAGTTCCAGCAGCTCACCTCCGACCTGCTGGAGCGCTGCAAGGTCCCGTTCCACAACGTGATCAAGGACGCCGGCATCTCGCTCTCCGAGATCGACCACGTCGTCCTGGTCGGCGGCTCGACCCGTATGCCCGCCGTCGCCGAGCTCGTCCGCGAGCTGACCGGCGGCAAGGACGCCAACAAGGGCGTCAACCCGGACGAGGTCGTCGCCATCGGCGCCGCGCTCCAGGCCGGTGTCCTCAAGGGCGAGGTCAAGGACGTCCTGCTGCTCGACGTCACCCCGCTGTCCCTCGGCATCGAGACCAAGGGCGGCATCATGACCAAGCTGATCGAGCGCAACACCACGATCCCGACCAAGCGCTCCGAGATCTTCACCACGGCCGAGGACAACCAGCCGTCCGTGCAGATCCAGGTCTACCAGGGCGAGCGCGAGATCGCGGCGTACAACAAGAAGCTGGGCATGTTCGAGCTGACCGGCCTGCCGCCGGCGCCGCGCGGCCTGCCGCAGATCGAGGTCACCTTCGACATCGACGCCAACGGCATCATGCACGTCGGCGCGAAGGACCTCGGCACCGGCAAGGAGCAGAAGATGACCGTCACCGGCGGCTCCGCGCTGCCGAAGGACGACATCGAGCGCATGATGCGCGAGGCCGAGCAGTACGCGGAGGAGGACCACAAGCGCCGCGAGTCCGTCGAGACCCGCAACTCCGCCGAGCAGCTCGTCTACTCGACCGAGAAGTTCATCGCGGACAACACCGACAAGCTCCCCGCCGACGTCAAGGCCGAGGTCGAGACCGCCATCGGCGAGCTCAAGGAGGCCCTGAAGGGCGAGGACATCGCGAAGATCCGCGAAGCCTCGGAGAAGGTCTCCACCACCGCGCAGAAGCTCGGCCAGGCGCTGTACGCCAACGCCGACGCCGCCGCCCCGGCCGGCGAGTCCGCCCAGGCCAAGGACGACGACGTCGTCGACGCCGAGATCGTGGACGACGAGAAGCCCAAGGGCGGTGCGGCATGACGGACAAGCCGCAGGGCGGCAAGCCCGGCGACGACTCCGCCGCCGACGAGGCTGTGATCAAGGCCGCCGAGGAGGCCGCCGCAGCCGGCGCCGCCGACTCCGGCTCCGGTGCTGGCTCCGACGAACTCGCCACTGCCAAGCGGGAGTCGGCCGAGCGCACCGCCGACCTGCAGCGTCTGCAGGCCGAGTACCAGAACTACCGCAAGCGGGTCGAGCGCGACCGGCTGACGGTCCGCGAGATCGCGGTCTCCAACATCCTGGAGTCCCTGATCCCGGTGCTCGACGACATCGGCCGCGCCCGCGAGCACGGCGAGGTCACCGGCGGCTTCAAGTCCGTCGCCGAGTCCCTGGAGACGGTCGTCGCCAAGCTGGGCCTCCAGCAGTTCGGTAAGGAGGGCGAGCCCTTCGACCCGACCATGCACGAGGCGCTGATGCACAGCTACTCCTCGGACGTCACCGAGGACACCTGCGTGCAGATCCTCCAGCCCGGCTACCGCATCGGCGAGCGGATCATCCGCCCCGCCATGGTCGCCGTCGCGGAGCCCCAGCCGGGCACCCAGACCACGGCCGCGCCCGACGGCGAGGCGAAGTCCGGGGACGCGGACAAGTCCGACGGTGGTTCGGACAGCTGACAACCTGTGACAGCTGACAACCAGTGCGCTGCGGAGTCGTACGCCGGCCAGAACGGCGGCCGACTCCGCAGCGCGCTGTCAACAGCGCCCGGTGGAGCGGCTGTTGACAGCGCAGCGAGGATGGACATCGGGAGGTGGCGGCAGCTATGAGCAAGCGCAGCGAGCGAATCGTTGAAAGGCGCGTGTTGCGCGGAGCAGCTGCCGAGCGGAGCGAGGTGGACGCATGAGTGGCAAGGACTACGTGGAGAAGGACTACTACAAGGTCCTCGGCGTGCCCAAGGACGCCACCGCCGCCGAGATCAAGAAGACCTACCGCAAGCTCGCGCGCGAGTTCCACCCGGACGCCAACAAGGGCGACGCCAAGGCCGAGGACCGCTTCAAGGACATCTCCGAGGCCTACGACGTCCTGTCCGACGAGAAGCGCCGCAAGGAGTACGACGAGGCCCGCAGCCTCTTCGCCAACGGCGGCTTCCGGGCCGGCGGCCCCGGCCAGGGCAACGGCAGCTACAGCTTCGACTTCGGCGACCTCTTCAGCGGCAGCCAGAACACCGGCAGCGGCGGGCTCGGCGACGTCTTCGGCGGACTCTTCAACCGCAGCGGCGGCCGGCAGGCCCAGCCCCGGCGCGGCGCCGACGTCGAGACCGAGGTGACCCTCGCCTTCGACGAGGCCGTCGACGGTGCGACCGTCCCGCTGCGGATGACCAGCCAGGCCCCCTGCCGCACCTGCAACGGCACCGGCGCCAAGTCCGGCACCACCCCGCGGGTCTGCCCGACCTGCGTCGGCGCCGGCACCGTCAGCCGCGGCCAGGGCGCGTTCGCGCTCTCCGAGCCGTGCAAGGACTGCCGCGGGCGCGGCATGATCGTCGACGACCCGTGCGTCGACTGCCACGGCAGCGGCCGGGCCAGCTCCGCCCACACCATGCAGGTCCGTATCCCGGCCGGCGTC
The DNA here is from genome assembly GCF_042732075.1 of Kitasatospora sp. NPDC059812. Taxonomy (NCBI): domain Bacteria; kingdom Bacillati; phylum Actinomycetota; class Actinomycetes; order Kitasatosporales; family Streptomycetaceae; genus Kitasatospora; species Kitasatospora sp. NPDC059812. The sequence continues at coordinate 96,677 of NZ_JBHWIO010000013.1, read as the reverse complement.
CAGGACGCCCAGCGCATCCGGCTCAAGGGCAAGGGCGCCCAGGGCGAACGCGGCGGACAGCCCGGCGACCTCTACGTCACCGTGCACGTCGACCCGCACCCCGTCTTCGGGCGCAAGGGGGACAACCTCACCGTCACCGTCCCCGTCACCTTCCCCGAAGCCACCCTCGGCGCCACCATCGAGGTGCCCACGCTGAACGGGCCGGCCGTGAAGCTGAAGCTGCCCCCCGGCAGCGCCAACGGCCTCACCATGCGCGCCCGCGGCAAGGGCGCCACCCGCAAGGACGGCACCCGCGGCGACCTCCTCGTCACCGTCGAGGTCGTGGTGCCGCGGCACATCACCGGGGACGCGCTGAACGCCCTGGAGCAGTACCGCGAGGCCACCGCCTCCGACGACCCGCGAGCCGCCCTGTTCCGGGCGGCGAAGGGAGCGTGATGACCAGATGATCCCCAACAGTCCCATCGGCCCCGGCATCGGTGAAGGCCTGCCCGGCGTCGGCGTCGGCGACGGCCTGCCGGGCGACGGCCGCCGCACCCGGCGGCCCACCGCCCCGCCGCAGTACGTCCTCACCGAGGACACCCCGGTGTACGTCATCTCCGTCGCCGCCGAGCTCTCCGGCCTGCACCCGCAGACCCTCCGCCAGTACGACCGCCTCGGTCTGGTCAGCCCCGACCGCACCGCCGGCCGGGGCCGCCGCTACTCCGCGCGCGACATCCAGCAGTTGCGCGAGGTCCAGCGGCTCTCCCAGGACGAGGGCATCAACCTGGCCGGCATCAAGCGGATCATCGAGCTGGAGAACCAGGTCACCGCGCTCCAGTCCCGCATCGGCGAACTGGTCGACTCCCTCGACGGCGCCACCAGCGCCCTCCAGCAGCGCGAGGCCGCCGTCCACGCCTCCTACCGCCGCGACCTCGTCCCCTACCAGCCGCCCACCCAGTCCAGCGCCCTGGTCGTCTGGCGCCCCAAGCGCTGAGACTTGGCTGAACACCTCCGGCCGCCGGCTCCCCTCCGCCCGGGGGGTGCCGGCGGCTTGATCGTGGTGAGAGAGTGCTGTCGAACAAATCTGGCCGCCCTCACCGATGCCACCCGATCTGGCATGCTGCACTGCGATTCCGGTATTGGTGCCCGGCAGGTAGTGCAGACACGGCCACGGCAAGGAGCCCGCAGATGAGTGGACGAGAACAGCCCGGTACCGCCGCGATTGGGCCCTCCGTCCTCTCGAAAGAAGCGCGGGAGTTGTATCTGGCGGTCATCCGCGAGAACGGGCGGTTTCCGAAGGACTCCGACCTCGCCAAGGCGGGCGGGGCCCAGGAGGAGTTGGTGGCGATAGGCCTTCTGGTCGCCGACACCGACGAACCCGGTGTCCTCGTCGCGGTCGACCCTCAGCAGCTGTCCGAGAGCCTCTCCGTGACCTGGCAGCGCCAGGCACTCGACCTGCTCACCCGCGCGTCGGCCCTCGCCACCGATCTCCACGACCTGACGGCCGCCTACCACTCACCGGAGCAGGCCGGCGGCGCGATCGAGTACGTGCGGGGAAAGGTGCTGATCAACCAGCGGGTGCAGCAGATCGTCGCCAGCGCCTCGGAGGAGATCCTCGCCGCCCAACCCGGCGGGCCGCGCCCGTCCGAGGCGCTCACCGGCATCCTCGCCCGCGACCTCGAAGCCCTCCGCCTGGGCATCACGCTCAGGACGATCTACCACCCGAGCACCCGGTACCACGCTCCCACCAGGGAGTACGTGGCCACGATAACCAAGGCCGGCGGACGGTTCCGGACGCTGGAGGAGCCCTACACGCGATTGATCGTCATCGATCGCCGAATCGCGGTCATCCCCATCGCCGAGGACCTCAATCTGGCCGCCTTCGTGCACGACCGGGCCGTCATCAGCTACCTGATCAGCGAGATCTTCGAGCGGAACTGGAGCCGGGCGCTGGACTTCGACGGCGCGCGCGCCGTTCCGCAGCAGGTGGTCTCCGGGATGCGGCAGACGATCATCGACCTCATGCTCGAAGGCGTGAACCACCGGGTGATCGCCCGCAGACTCGGCATCAGCGAACGGACGCTCGCGCGGCACCTGGCCGAGATGCGCGACGAGCACAATGTCGAGTCGCTGTTCCAACTCGGGTACGCATTGGCCCGGAACAGCATTCCGACCGACTCCGACAGCTATCACTGACCAAGCGTCGCGGCGGTCTCAGTTCCAGATCGTGTCATTGGCCAGCGCCATGGTCTGAGGCGCTGCCGCATCGTGGGAAACCCCGATGTTCCAGATCGTGTCGTCAGCCGGGCTCGAACCGCTCCCGATGAAAAGCGCCAGACCCACAACGACTGGAACCAGGACAAATCGCACCACCCGGCGTATCCGAGACATGGTGCCCCCTCTCTTTGTTTAAGACTTGGCGCGGGTACCCAGCCATTGTTTCGAACAACCTGCCACATAATGCCGCAAGCCCATGCCGGAAGCCAGGGGGCCTGCTACCCCAGTGCGTCATCTCTCTGCCAGGCATCGAGATGACACCACGGCTCTGTGGACGGTGGCGACGGTCGACAGAGACGATCAGTGCACTCCCCAACCCCTCTCGCGGGAGGGGGAAGACGGGGACACCACAAACAACATGTCCATGACTAGTTCGTTTCGACCACAACGAATGCACAGCAGCATTCCGATAGTCACCACCCAACGGGGCGATCGGCCTGGTTGGCACCTATCCCCGGAGTCGACAATGAGTGAGCCCTACCTGCGAGAGCACGCCGGACAGACCCCCGAGGGCCGGCGTGCGCGTGTGTTCCTGGCCGCGCCGCTGATGCGGCTGACCGGGCCCGCGGACAGTGTGGTGACGCTCGCCAGCCGGACGCGGCTGACGACGCTCCGCACCACCCTGCTCCGCAGCGGTGCCGCCGTGTACAGCGCGCACCACAGTGATGCCTGGACCGTCGCCGGGCAGGCGCCGGAGCCCCGGGTGCCGTCCGACTTCCGGGCCCTGCAGTCCGCGGACCTCGTGTTCGCCTACGTCGGGGCACCGCTGTCGGCCGGGGTGAGCCTGGAGCTGGGGTGGGCGTCGGCGCTGCGGAAGCCGATCGTCCTCCTCGTCGACGAGGCCATCACGCACAACCCGCTGATCGCCACCATCGAGCAGGTCGCCCCCGTTCTGCCGCTGGTCTTCGACGACACCTGGTCGCAGGAGGCCCTCAACCACACCGTGGAGACCGCGCTCGACTGGGCCGGCATGGCGCTGTCCCTGCGCGAGGGCTTCTGGACCGCCCCCGGTGAGCAGTTCAACGTCCCCCGGCAGCAGCCCCCCGTCGTCGGCCGGGCCGGCTACTGGCCGACCAGCGCCGCCACCGGCTGACCAGCGCTCACCCATCGGGCTCCCCCGTCCGGGCTCCCCGCAGCTGCCAGCCCAGCTGGAACAGCGTCTCCGCGTCGTGCAGTTCGCGCAGCCGGGCGATGTGGCCGGCCACCGTCCGCTCGCTGAGACCGAGGCGGCCGGCGATGGCGCGCTGGGTGAGGCCCTGGGCGAGGAGCCGGCCGACCTGCTCGTGGGCCGTCGACTCGGGAGCGGACGCCTGGTCGGGGTTCCAGAGGAGGCGGCCGGAGCGGACCCAGTCCCGTTCGAACACGGCCAGGAAATGGTCGACGGTCGCCGGATCCTCGATGAAGGTCGCGCTCCGGAGGTCGTCGGCGGACTGGAGCACGGCGATCCGGCGGTCGAAGATGTGCAGGTGGCGGAACGGCTCGGCCAGGACCCGGAAGCGGGCGCCCAGTTCGGTGCCGCGGGCGGTGTGGTCGGCGGTCGCCTGGTCCCGGACGGCGCCGGGTGCGTAGATCACCCGGATCCGGCCGCCCCGGCCGCAGAACCGGCCGATCCGTTCCAGGGCGTCCTCCAACTGGTGGGCGTGGCGGGGCCGGCCGGGCTGGGCGACGAGGATCTCCTGGCGGCAGTCCGCCTCCACCTCGGCGAATCGCCGGATGACCGCGCCGAGGCCCTGGACGTGATGCACCGTACCGGCACGGTCGGTCGGGCGCGGGGCCGTGTCGTAGGCCTTGGTCAGGTCGTCGAGGGCCTGCGGGAGTTGCGCGGCCTGGACCAGCAGCCGGGTGCCCTCGGCCCGGAGCTCGGCACTGATCCGGTCGCCGACCGTACGCGGGTTGACGGCGGTGCAGACGTCGGATTCGGGCCGGGCGAGCAGCAGCCCGAGCGCGAGCAGGTGTTCCAGGGCCGGCCGGTCGGCGGCGGCCACCTCGGCCCGGTCGATCCAGCCGCCGTGCCGGAGGATGCGCAGGTACAGGTCGTGTGCGGCCTGGTCGGGCCGCCCGGTGCCGCGCCCGTGCATCACGGCACCCGCCGACGGGCGGCGTCGGCCGCCGACCGGAGCTGCCAGCCGAGCTGGAAGAGCGTCTCGGCGTCGTGCAGTTCGCGCAGCCGGGCGATGTGGCCGGCCACCGTGCGTTCGCTCAGGCCGAGGCGGGTGGCGATGGCGCGCTGGGTGAGGCCCTGGGCGAGGAAACGGCCGACCTGGTCGGGCAGGGAGTCGGCCGGCTCGGGGGCTTCCGGGCCACGGGCCCAGCGGACCCGGGCGGCGCGCTGCCAGTCGCGCTCGAAGGCGTCGGCCATGAAGTCGACCACCACCGGGTCCTCGACGAAGGCCGCGCGGCTGTTGTCGGACGCGGCGGGGATGACGGCCACCTTCCGGTCGTAGATCAGGACCCGCCGGAACGGCTCGCCCAGCACCCGGTACCGGCAGCCGACCTCGGCGGCCGCGGCGGCGAAGGCTGCGGTCGCCGGGTCGGCGGCCGCCGCCGGCTCGTAGATGCCCCGGACGGTGCCGCCGCGCTCGGCGAGTCGCCGCATCCGGTCGAGGGCGTCCGGGAGCCCCTCGACGGGCCGGGCCCCGCCGGGCTGGGCGGCCAGCATCTCCTGCGAGCACTCGGCGTCGAGTTGGGCCAGGCGCAGGCGGATCTGTTCGAAGCCGTGCACGTACGTGACCTCGACGGAGCACTCGGGGTGGCGCGGCGTGACGTCGAAGGCCTGCGCCAACTCGGCGAACTGCTCGGGCGTTTCGTCCGCCCTGGCCAGCAATTCGCCACCCGTGGACCGCAGTTCGGACCCGATTCGGCCGATGACGACACGCGGGTTCACCGCGGCGTAGGCCGCGTCCTCGACCCTCGGGACGACCAGTCCGAGGTCGAGCAACCGCTCCAGGACCGGTTCGTCACCCGGAGGCAGGTCGGCCGCCCGGAGGATGCCGCCGTTGCCGACGACGGCGAGGTACAGCGCCCGAGCGGCGTCGTCGGGCAGCGGAGAGTCGGGCAGGGGGCAGGTCGACGGGTCGGTCATGGGGCTCCCCCCGGAGCTGCCGGCCGAGGTGGAAGAGGGTCGGGGCGACCGCCGTTGCGGACGGCGGTGAGGTGGACGGCGGTGAGGTGGAGGGCGGGCCGCTCTGCGGGGCCGGGTTCATCGGTCATCGCGGGCGCCTCTCATCAGCCAGCCGAGTTGGAAGAGGGTCTGGGCTCCGTGGCGGTCGCGGAGGCGGGAGATGTGGGCGGCGACGGTGCGTTCGCTGAGGCCGAGGCGGGTGGCGACGGCGCGCTGGGTGAGGCCGCGGGCGAGGAGGCGGCCGATCCGGTCGGGGACGGTGCGGGTGGGGCCGAGGGTGGCGGCGGTGTCGGCGGTTTCGGCGCGGGCCCAGTCGCGTTCGAAGGCGCCGACCAGGAAGGTGATGGCGGCCGGGTCAGTGATGAAGGCGGCGGTGCTGTTGTCGTCGTTGGCGGAGATCACGGCGACGGCGCGGTCGAAGACGAGCAGCCGCTGGAACGGCTCGTCGAGCACCCGGATGAGGGAGCCGTGCCGGGTGACCTCCTCGACGTAGGCGAGGGCGGGCGGGTCGGCGAGGGCGACGGGCTGGTAGATGGTGCGCAGGGAGCAGCCGCGCTGGAGCAGGTGGACGTCCTGGAGGAGGGCGACCTGCAGGGTGCCGGCGGGGCGGTGGCCGGGTTGGGCGGCGAGGACTTCGGAGCGGCAGTCGGAGGCGAGCTGGGAGATCCGCTGGCGGATGTGGACGTGGCCCTCGACGTGGACGGCGCCGCCGGCCCGGCCGGAGGGCCGGGGCATCGCGTCGTAGGCGCGGGTGAGGCCGTCGAGGGCGCCGGGGAGGTTCTCGGCGCGGACCAGCAGCCTGGTCGCCTCGCTGCGGAGTTCGGCGCCCAGGCGGTCGGTGACGGAGCGTGGGCTGATGGCGGTGTAGCAGTGGTCCATCGGGTTGGCGATGAGCAGGCCGAGGTCGACGAGCTGCTGGAGCGCGGCCTGGTCGGCGTCCGGGGTGTCGGCGAACGGGATGCGTCCGCCCCGGGCGAGGATCGCCAGGTAGAACTGCCGGGCGGCCTCGTCGGGCTCCTCGCCCGGGGGCTGTCCGTGCTGCGGCGCGACCGCCGGTTCCACCGTCACGTCGCACACTCCCTGCCGGACGCTTCTCCCTCGTTGCCGCCGTCGCGCCGTCCGGCGCGGGGCTCGGCGGTCACGGTACCGGGCTGACGGCGGCCTCCGGGGTCCGGGTGCCGTCGCACTCCGGGGGGCCCGGGGGCCACCGTCGCTACGCCCATGCCCAGGCGCTTCCGTCGAGGCGGAGCAGCAACGCCTCGACGGCTCCGGTTCCGGGGGCCATCACCACACATGGCGCCCCGACCGGCGCTCTTCCCCCCCGTTTCACGCGTGCGGGACGTTGCACCCGTGGTCAGTTTCGAAGAGCAAGTCGCCACCATCGGGCTGCGGTGCCCGGTCGGCCTGGCGTGACTCCACCCTCACAGTGTGACGGCCGGTGAACAAGTGTCGCCCGAGTGCAGGTTCGCGCAATTGCAGCTATCTGCACGGCGGGTGGGGCGGGCGGGGTCGAGCGGCAGGACGGGTTCCGGTAAAGGCCGAGGCCAGCGGGGCTCGCGGGGGGCACCCGCCCGTACGGTCGGTCGGCCACGCGCGGTCGGGCCGCGGGTGCGGGTTCCTGCAACGGCGGCGTGCGGCGGGAATCGTCAGGCACGCGCCAGCAGCCGTCCGCGGGCGAGCCCGGCGGTGGTCCCGCCGGCGGCGAGCACCCAGGCGGTGGCCAGCAGCAGGTAGAGCCCGGTGGCGATCGCGGTGAAGCCGCCGAACCCGGTGTGCCGGGCGAGCGCGGAGGCGCCGGTGACGCAGGTGCCGATCGGGAAGGTGTACGCCCACCAGGTCATCGCGAACGGCATGCCGGCCCGGCGGGCGCGCAGGTTGGCGGTGAGCGCGACGGCCAGCCAGAGCATCGCGACGCCGAGCACCGCGACGCCGTACAGCTCGGCGAAGGGGAGCATGGCGGGGGCCAGCGCGGGCAGCACCGGGCGGGCGGCGTCGGCGAGTTGGTGGACGGCGGTGACGGACTGGCCGAGCGGGCCGAGCACCAGGAACAGCGAGGGGGTGAGCACCAGGGTGGGCAGCTTGCTGTGGAACAGCCCGGTGAAGACCACCGGCAGCAGCACCAGGGTGGCCAGCAGGCCGATCCCGAAGAGGGCCCAGCAGGCGTACAGCATGGTCTGCTGCGCCAGCCCGGCCGGCAGGTGCGGGATGAGGGCCGGGCCGGTGGCGGAGGCGACCAGCGGGGCGACCACCGGCAGCAGCCAGGTCGGGTTGGCCTCCAGGGCGGAGACCGGGTGCCGGGTGATCATCAGGTACGGGATGCCGCCGGCGACGGCCAGCGCGTACAGGGTGCCGACGCCCCACAGCACGGCGTCGACGGCGACCGCGGGGCCGGTGCCGATCACCCGGGAGCCGAGCAGCAGGGTGCCGAGGCCGACCGAGAGCAGGGCCATCGGCGGGCAGCCGTAGAAGACGGCGGTGGCCGGGTTGTCCAGCAGCTGGGTGCGGGCGGCCTCGCGGTGCCGGGTGAGGTGGACCAGCCGGGCCGCGCCCAGCACCAGCAGGGCCGCGAGTCCGAGCGCCCACATCACCTCGCCGAAGCCGATCAGCCCGGGCAGCCGCAGCGGCAGGACGGCCGCGCCGTTGCCCAGGATCGCGGTGCCCATGACGGCGGCGTACCAGTTGGGGCCGAGCTGGGCGAGGTCGAGGCGGGCACGCAGCGAGGAACGGGAGGGGCGGGTGAGCGGGCGGGCATCGGCCAAGGTGGACATGGTTCCACCGTGCCGCCCCGGGCCGGGCTCCGGTAGCGCCGCGGGCTCTATGAGGACATAGCCTGGACCTATGGCCCTCTCCCCCCGCGTCCCCGAGCTCGGCGCCCTGGAACTGCTGCTCGCGGTGGCCCGGCTGGGCAGCGTCGGGCGGGCCGCGGCCGAACTGGGCGTGAGCCAGCCGACCGCCAGCGCCCGGATCAAGGGCATGGAGCGGCAGATCGGCGTCCCGCTGCTGGAGCGCTCCCCCCGGGGCAGTCGGCCGACCGCGGCGGGGCGGCTGGTGGTCGAGTGGGCCGGGCACGTGGTGGAGGCGGCGCAGGCGCTGGACGCCGGGATCGACGCGCTGCGCGAGCGGCGGGACGCCAAGCTGCGGGTGGTGGCCAGCCTGACCGTCGCCGAGTACCTGATGCCGGGCTGGCTGCTGGCCCTGGCCGAGGCCAGTCCGGGCACGGCGGTGACGCTGCGGACGGCGAACTCGGCGGAGGTCGCCGGGCACGTGCTGGCCGGGGACGCCGACCTCGGCTTCGTCGAGGGCCCGTCCACCCCGCCCGGGCTGGCCGGCGCCGTGGTGGCGGCGGACCGGCTGGTGGTCGTGGTGGCGCCCGGCCACCCGTGGGCGCGCCGCCGGACGCCGCTGACCGGGCCGGAGCTGGCCGCCACCCCGCTGGTGCTGCGCGAATCGGGCTCGGGCACCCGGGAGGTGCTGGAGATGGCGCTGGCGCCGTACGGGGGCGCGGTGCGGCCCCGGCTGGAGCTGGCCTCGTCCACCGCGCTGAAGGCGGCGGCGATGACCGGGGCCGGGCCGGTCTGCCTGAGCGAGCTGGCGGTGATGGAGGAGTTGGCCGTCCGGCGACTGGTGGCCGTCCCGCTGGCCGAGGGACTGGACCTGCGGCGGCCGCTGCGCGCGGTGTGGCCGGCCGGGCAGCGGCCGAGCGGGCCGGCCCGGGAGCTGCTGGGGCTGACCCGCCAGGTGCCCCGCGCGCAGCGGGTGGAACGCACGGAACGCGCGGAACGGGCGTAAAAACTTGAGCGGAATAGACTCAACTTAGTGCATGCTGTAGATAGCAGCATTGAAGGACGACGAGGGAGGACCCCCCAGCAGTGGACGCCAGCAAGTTCACCACCAAGACGCAGGACGCCCTGTCCGCCGCGATCCGGCAGGCGGGCGCGGCCGGGAACCCGGACGTCAAGCCGGTGCACATCCTGATCGCCCTGCTGGAGCAGCCCGAGGGCATCGCCCGGCCGCTGCTGGAGGCGGTCGGGGCGAACGTCACCCGGATCGACGCCGAGGCCCGCCGCCAGCTGACCGCCCTGCCCAGCGCGATGGGCTCGACGGTCGCCGCGCCGCAGCTCGCCCGGGACACCCTCGCGGTGCTCACCGAGGCCGGCAAGCGCGCCGACGACCTGGACGACCAGTACGTCTCCACCGAGCACCTGATGGTCGGCCTGGCCGCCGAGGGCGGGCCGGTCGCCGAACTGCTGGCGCAGCAGGGCGCGACGGCGAAGGACCTGCTCGCCGCGTTCAAGGACGTGCGCGGCAGCGGCCGGGTCACCTCTCCGGACCCTGAGGGCACCTACAAGGCACTGGAGAAGTACGGCACCGACCTGACCCAGGCCGCCCGGGACGGCAAGCTCGACCCGGTGATCGGCCGGGACCAGGAGATCCGCCGGGTCGTCCAGGTGCTCTCCCGCCGGACCAAGAACAACCCGGTGCTGATCGGCGAGCCGGGCGTCGGCAAGACCGCGGTGGTCGAGGGCCTGGCCCAGCGCATCGTCGCCGGCGACGTGCCGGAGTCGCTGCGCGGCAAGCGGCTGGTCTCGCTGGACCTCAGCGCGATGGTCGCGGGCGCCAAGTACCGCGGCGAGTTCGAGGAGCGGCTGAAGGCCGTCCTGAACGACATCAAGCAGAGCAACGGCCAGGTCGTCACCTTCATCGACGAGCTGCACACCATGGTCGGCGCGGGCGCCGGCGGCGACTCCGCGATGGACGCCGGCAACATGCTCAAGCCGATGCTGGCCCGCGGCGAGCTGCGGATGGTCGGCGCCACCACGCTGGACGAGTACCGCGAGCGGATCGAGAAGGACCCGGCCCTGGAGCGCCGCTTCCAGCAGGTGCTGGTCGGCGAGCCCAGCGTGGAGGACTCGATCGCCATCCTGCGCGGCCTCAAGGGCCGCTACGAGGCGCACCACAAGGTGCAGATCGCGGACGCCGCGCTGGTCGCCGCGGCCACCCTGTCCAACCGCTACATCACCTCCCGCTTCCTGCCCGACAAGGCGATCGACCTGGTCGACGAGGCGGCCTCCCGGCTGCGGATGGAGATCGACTCCTCCCCGGTCGAGATCGACGAACTCCAGCGCTCCGTCGACCGGTTGAGGATGGAGGAGCTGGCCCTGGAGAAGGAGTCGGACGCCGCCTCGATCGACCGGCTGGCCCGACTGCGGCGCGATCTCGCCGACAAGAACGAGCAGTTGAGCGCCCTGACCGCGCGCTGGGAGCAGGAGAAGAAGAGCCTCAACCGGGTCGGCGAACTCAAGGAGCGGCTGGACGACCTGAACGGCGCGCTCGAACGGGCCCAGCGCGACGGGGACTTCGAGCGGGCGTCGAAGCTGATGTACGCGGAGATCCCGGCCGCCGAGACGGAGCTCACCGAGGCCCAGGAGCGGGCGGCCGACCAGGACGCCTCCGCCTCGATGGTGAAGGAGGAGGTCGGCCCGGACGACGTGGCCGACGTGGTCGCCTCCTGGACGGGCATCCCGGCCGGCCGCCTGCTGGAGGGCGAGAGCGCCAAACTCCTGCGCATGGAGGAGGAGTTGGGCGAGCGCCTGATCGGCCAGGCGGAGGCCGTGCGAGCGGTCTCGGACGCGGTGCGCCGCACCCGTTCCGGCATCGCCGACCCGGACCGCCCGACCGGTTCGTTCCTCTTCCTCGGCCCGACCGGCGTCGGCAAGACCGAACTCGCCAAGGCCCTGGCCGACTTCCTCTTCGACGACGAGCGGGCCATGGTCCGGATCGACATGAGCGAGTACGGCGAGAAGCACTCCGTCTCCCGCCTGGTCGGCGCCCCGCCCGGGTACATCGGCTACGAGGAGGGCGGCCAGCTCACCGAGGCGGTCCGCCGCCGCCCGTACAGCGTGGTGCTGCTGGACGAGGTGGAGAAGGCCCACCCGGAGGTCTTCGACGTCCTGCTCCAGGTGCTGGACGACGGCCGGCTCACCGACGGCCAGGGCCGCACGGTGGACTTCCGCAACGCGATCCTGATCCTCACCTCCAACCTGGGCTCTCAGTACCTGGTCGACCCGGCCATCCCGGAGGACCGGAAGAAGGCCCTGGTGCTGGACTCCGTCCGGGCCGCGTTCAAGCCCGAGTTCCTCAACCGACTGGACGACATCGTGGTCTTCGACCCGCTGGGCACCGCCGAGCTGAGCCGGATCGTCGACCTCCAGGTGGCCCGCCTCGGCGACCGGCTGCGCGAGCGGCGGCTCACCCTGGACGTCTCCGAGGCCGCCCGCGACTGGCTGGCCCTCACCGGCTACGACCCGGCGTACGGCGCCCGCCCGCTGCGCCGGCTGGTCCAGTCCGCGATCGGCGACCAGTTGGCCCGGGCCATCCTGTCCGGCCAGGTGCACGACGGGGACACCGTCCTGGTCGAGCGGGACGAGGAGGGCGACCGCCTCACCGTCCGCAGCCGCGGACTGCTGGAGAAGTAGCACCACCGGCCCGGGCCGCCCGCATGACAGCGCGGACGGCCCGGGCAACACCCTTGCCGCACAGTGCAGTTGACGGCCAGATCGGCCGCAGCCGCACCCCGCCGCGCCCCGCCGGCGCCCCGGCCGCGGCACCCCTCCAACCGGACACGCTCCGTCACCATCACCGCTTGCGGCGGGCGTCGGAGCGCCCCGGACGAAGATCGACGCGTGGCCGGGTGCCCCTGTGAGGCAGGCCCCGGATGAGGCAGGATGGGAAGTGGAAAGGGCGGCCTCTCATTGCCGGCCACCACGTGCACTGAGGAAGAGGACCCCATGAGCATCGACCCGTCGTCCATCCCGTCGTTCGGCGCGCCCCAGGGCGGCGGCCAGCCCGGCGACCAGGGGCGGCCGGCCGGCCCGCCGCCGATCATCGTCCCGGACCAGGGCCTGGTGACCCAGCTGCTGGACCAGATGCAGCTCAAGCACGTCGTGGACGAGGAGGGCGACCTCACCGCCCCCTGGGAGGGCTTCCGCGTCTACTACATGTTCCGCGGCGAGCAGAAGGAGCTCTTCGCGGTGCGCGCCTTCTACGACCGCGCGTACCCGCTGGAGAAGAAGGGCGAGATCCTCGACCTCATCGACGAGTGGAACCGCGAGACCCTCTGGCCCAAGGTCTACACCCACACCCACGAGGACGGCGTGGTCCGCCTGATCGGCGAGGCCCAGATGATCGTCGGCACCGGCGTCAACCTGGACTACTTCGTCACCACCACCGCCAACTGGACCCAGGCCGCCGTCGGCTTCGAGCAGTGGATCGTCGAGCGCCTCGGCCTGCAGAACGAGATCGAGGGCGAGGACGGCGAGACCCCCGAGGGCACCAACGAGGCGTGACCCTGCCCGCCCCGCGAGCGCACGGCCCGACCACTTGGCCCCAGGTGGTCGGGCCGTCCTTGTCCCCGGCCCCCGGCTGACCCAGGATGGGGCCGACGACGACGCGTGAGGAGCCACCGATGGGCAACAGGCCGCTGCTGAACCGCCGACTGGCCGGTATGGGGACGACCATCTTCGCCGAGATGTCGGCCCTGGCCACCGCCACCGGCTCGATCAACCTCGGCCAGGGCTTCCCCGACACCGACGGCCCGGCTTCGGTGGCCCGGGCCGCTGCCGACGCCGTGCTGAACGGCCGCGGCAACCAGTACCCGCCCGGCCCCGGCATCCCCGAGCTGCGCGCCGCGATCGCCGAGCACCAGCAGCGCTTCCACGGCCTGTCGTACGACCCGGACACCGAGGTACTGGTCACCGCCGGCGCCACCGAGGCCATCGCCGCCACCCTGCTCGCCCTGCTGGAGCCCGGTGACGAGGTGATCGCCCTCGAACCCTTCTACGACTCCTACGCCGCCTGCATCGCCATGGCCGGCGCCACCCGCCGCCCGCTCACCCTGCGCGCCCCGGACTTCCGCCCCGACCTGGACGAACTGCGCACCCTGATCACCCCGCGCACCCGCCTGCTGCTGATCAACACCCCGCACAACCCGACCGGCACCGTGCTCACCGCCGACGAGCTGGCCGCCATCGCCGCCCTCGCCGTCGAACACGACCTGCTGGTCGTCACCGACGAGGTCTACGAGCACCTCGTCTTCGGCGCCACCCACCACCCGATCGCCGCCCTGCCCGGCATGCGCGAGCGCACCGTCTCCATCTCCTCCGCCGGCAAGACCTTCTCCTTCACCGGCTGGAAGGTCGGCTGGGTCACCGCGAACCCGGCCCTGGTCACGGCCGTCCGCACGGCCAAGCAGTACCTCACCTACGTCAGCGCCGGCCCCTTCCAGTACGCCGTCGCCGAGGCGCTGCGGCTGCCCGACAGCTACTTCGACGGCTTCCGCGCCGACCTACTCCGCAAGCGCGACCTGCTGGTCGACGGGCTCACCGCGGCCGGCTTCCGGGTGTTCACCCCCGAGGGCACGTACTTCATCACCACCGACATCACCCCGCTCGGCGAGAAGGACGGCATCGAGTTCTGCCGCGCCCTGCCGGAGCGCTGCGGCGTCGTCGCCATCCCGAACGCCGTCTTCTACGACAACACCGAGGCCGGCCGCAGCCTGGTCCGCTTCACCTTCTGCAAGCAGGAGGCAGTGATAAACGAAGCTATCGAAAGGCTGTCTAAGCTGCGGAAACGCTGAGGTCAGGCGCCCCGTCCAGGATCGGCCTGGACGGGGCTTTGAGGGTCTTACCGGCCGAACAGAGCCCTGACCTTCGGGGCGCACGCCGGACACGCCAGGACGGGCCATCCGGGGCCACTGACGGCCTCAACATGCGCCACTTCGGTCACGCTGTCGCTGGTGTCGCCACAACGGCGGCACGGCGGCCGGACCAGGTCGATGGCCGGTCCGTGTCCCCGTCCGGGACGACGGGCACCACAGGTCTGAACGGTCGTCTTCGTCATCACGCACCCGCCCCGATGAGCGCCTGGGCACCCTGGTAGGTGTACCCGGTGTCGGGCAGTCCTGCCGAAGCCGCTTCGAGTGCCCGCCGCCGGGCGGTTTGCCGCTGGTCTTCGAGCAGCACCGCCACCCACAGCGGGACCACTCGGACCGTGCCCGGTCGGGGAAGTTCAGGAGAGGGGTCTTCTGGGGCCTCCTGAGCCTCTGGGGTGTACGGGCGGACGGGCGCGTGATCTTCCGTGTCCAGCGGCTTCGAGCGCTCGATTACGTGCGACGGGATGTCCCAGAGTGCGGGCATCTCCGGTTCCGGCGCGATGGGCGGTGCTGGGGGCTTGGGCTGAAACGGCTCCCCCGCCGGTACGGGCAGGTACAGCGCGATCAGGCCGGCCAGCAAGACGCTGGCCCAGGCGAAGAACACCCAGGCGATAAAGTTGGTCATGTCGTCGCTCCTCGAAAGCGTCGGCCACTCCCGGGACGGTTGCAGCCGTCGCCGGGCTTTCTGTGTCCTTGACGCTATCGAGCCTGTATACGCCTGTCTACACCTAGGCATATACAGGTGTGTCTATGTACAGCTTCATGCCAGTGTGTACGGTCCAGGCGTGATTGAGTACGACCCCACCCGGCCGAAGTGGCAGCAGATTGCCGATGTCCTGCGCGAGCAGATCAGGAGCGGGGACCTCGCGGCGAATCAGCTGGTCTCAGAGGTGCAGTTGGAGCAGGCTTTCGGAGTTGCCCGGACCACGGTCCGCAAGGCGACGGCCGCACTGCGAGCCGAAGGGCTGATTGTCACGACGCCCGGCATGGGATCTTTCGTGGCGCCTTCGCGCGCGGAGGCCCCGGAAAACGACTGAGTCCGGCGGACCGTAGCGCGTTCGTACGGTCCACCGGGTCCAGGTTCCCGCTGCGCTCAGCCGCCTTCCACCAGCGGGAGTCGCGGGGCCTCAGCGGAGGCGGAAAGGGTCGTTCAACATCCGATTGCGGGCCAGCAGGGCCGCCCGCCGCTTGCGCTCTTCTGGAGACAGCGGACGACCGGACCACTCTTCGGCGTCCAGCACGGGCCGCTTGACCTTCTGTTCGAGGGCCTCTCGCGGTGCTGCGCTCACGCGTCCAGCCCCTTGCGAATCAAGGCAGCGACCAGGGCAGCCTCGGCCTCCTTGAGGTACCCCAAGGCCACCCAGGAGAAGCTGGAATCCGCGAACACGTCCGGACCACCCCGGACGAGGGTCGAGATCCCGACGGCGCGCAGCGCCTCCCGCAGATCGTTCGCCGCCGACTCCTCGGCACTCACCCGTCCGGGCTGTCCACCTGATTGAAGATCCGACATGCACGCCACTCCCTTTGACCGGCGAGGTCTCGTCATCGGAAACGTAGGGTTGGCGCGCGAAGTCGGCGGGTGGTGATTCTCAATGATTCTCACGAAGTGTCCGGCACACCCTGGCAATCACCCGATGGGCTGCCGGGCCGTACACGGCGCTCTCCGCCAGTGCGTTCCACGCCCGGATGTGAAGTGCGACGTCCGCCGGATCGTCCAACCACATCTCCGCGTGCCACGACTCCGTGATGACCAAGGTGCCGTCGTGGATCGAGAACCCGACTCCTGCGGGCACCTTCAGATCGGCCTCGAACGGCACGATCCCGAGTCGGACGTTCCCGCGTGCCAGCCAAGGGACAAGAGAATCAAGCTGATCAGCCAGTACGGACGGAGGGCAGAGCCGGGAGACAAGGGCGCCTTCCCAGACCAGGAAGTGGAACGATCTCGACCGGCCGTTGAGAGCTTTCTGGCGTTCCATGCGGGCCACCACCGCAGCGTCGACATCGCGGATCGATGGATGGACCGTGGTGTACCGGGTGAGGACGGCGCGGGCGTACTCGGCTGTCTGGAGCAGGCCGGGAATCAAGGTCGGGTCGAACGACTTGCGGTCGCTGGTCTTCTTCCCTTGCGCGGCGTGCGCCTCCTGCACGGGTCGAACACCGCCGGCGAGTTGGCGCCGCCACGATCGGTATTGCGTCTCCAAGGTACGTAGTCGGCCGACCAGTTCGGTTGCGGCACCGGGCCTGCCGACAGCCTCAGCCCATGCGACTGCATCGGCCGTGGTGGGCGACTGCCGTCCGGTCTCCAGCTTGCTGACCTTGGACTGGGGCCAGCCCAGCCGCGCGGCCAAGGCACGTCCGGACAGGCCGCTCTCGGTGCGAAGTTCACGCATCCGGGCACCGAGAGCAGACCGTGCCTGTTGATAGTCGGTGCTCACATGCCGGAAGGTACCTGAGCCAGGAACTCTGCGTAGGGCGTTGCATGGTGCCAAGCGGCATCACGGGCCTGGCAGGCACGGAGGACTTCCAGCGGGTCCGTGACCAACTCCATGCCGACGGTGCGCTCTCCTTCGAAGTGGAACCTGGCGACCGTACGGGAGTCGAACAGCCAGAAGTCCGACAGCCCGGCCAGCCCCGCCGCCTCGGCGTCCGAGCGCCACATGCACCGGATGTCCTCGCCGGCCGCCACGTTGGTCCGGGCACACGCCAGCAGATACCGCTGCCCCTCGGTCGGCGGGTTGTCCACCAGGCGCACCCGCTCGAACCTCTTGCCCTTGTCGACCATGCGGCGCACGTTCTCGAACCAGGGGTGCCCGACCTCTCCAGCGGTGTCCCCCGTCCGCAGGAACTCGGCGTAGGAGGGCATCTGCTTATCGGAGAGGTACCCGGTCCTTGTCTCCAACCGCCACGCGGTGTGCTCGAACCCATCGTTGATGAACTCGGTGATCTTCTGCTGAGGCACGAACTCCGGCACTGGCGCTGACTCCTTCGGCGCGAACCTCACGAGCAGTTCGCGGGGCACGACTACGAAGCCTTCATCGTCCTTCACGTACTTGAGTTGCGCCACGTCCTCTGGGTCCGTCACGGCGTACCCCTGCACAACCACTTCACCGGTGTCCACGTCCTCGTACAGTGTCGGGCAGTCCCCGACCCCTGACGTGCTGCCGATGACCCGTAGCCGCCTTGCCATAGCCGTTCCTCTCGCCGACAGACAGGAAGGTCCCATGATCGGCCTCAAGTGGCGCCATGTCAGCGGTGATTCTCGATTATCCTCAGACGTCAAGGCGGCCAGAAACTACGCCCGACAAGCCCGTTCAGGTGTAGCCGTCAGGCCTGTATCCGGCGCTGCACCCTGCCCTGTTGAGGAAAGGTCCCGTGACGGGCGGCCGGGGCCCCGTGACCCCCAGGCATGCCGAAACCCCCGGGCCCCTCACGCGGAGGGCGTCCCGGGGGATGGGAGGTTCGGGGGTTCTCGGGGTGCTCTACCACCTCCTTGACACTCGCTTAGACCCCCTTGAGGGGCACCTTTCTCCGGGCCTATCAGCACGGCTTCGCCTACTTGGAAGGCGAGTTGATCACTGGGGGCGCCTGGGTCCGGAGCCACACCCAGGGCGCGTCTTTCGAGCTGGGGCCGGGATCGCTGGCGGCCACGGCCGGGAACTTCCGGAGCGCCCCGCCCAGCCAGCCGGACAAGCGATCAGAACGGTGATGGTTTGGTGACGGACAGTCATGGGAAGATCCACGCCGGTCGGCAGCGAGCCGGCCAGTGAGGAGACAGTCATGCCCGAGACCACGCCCAACTCAAAGGGCCCGGCCCCGATCAAGCTCACGCCCGAGGCGACCGAACCCGTGCTGATCCCGGCCGACCAGGTTAAGCCCGAGGATATCGGCACACTGTCGATCGAGTACCGGGACGGTCAGCCCGTCGTTGTCGCCAGCGGCGGGACGGCCATTCCAGCGGGGCTCACGGTCGTGGATGGCGCCGGGAATGCTCTCGCGGCGACACGGCTGGGCCCACGTCCGCCACCACCCGGTTGGCGCCTGTGGTGGACTACCTCTGCTCGCGCTGGTGAACTGGCGCCGCCCCGGTACGGACCTCTCACAGTCTGCACCGGGGCGTCGTGCTGTCAGAACGGCGGACGCTGGTGGTCGAAGTCGCGTCGGGTCTTGGCCCGGTGACAGCTCTTGCAGAGCACCTGAACGTTGTCGTCAACGTCCTGGCCGCCCTTGGCAAGCGGCTGCCGGTGGTCGATGTCCACGCCGCTGGGCAGGAAGCGCCCACCGCAAGCGGCACAGTCACCGTGCCCGGGGTCAGATGCAGATGATCACCGTGTCTGACTTTGGCGTCCGACGCTGGTGAGCTCTCGCGCCTTCGAGTACCGGCAAGCCGTCGGTCCGGCCTGTGTCCCGCCAGCAGCCGAGGCACGACGCGTGGACGTTGCTGTGCTCGCGCCTTCCGCCATTACGGATCGGCTTCGTCCAGGCCAGCACGAGAGCAGCCACGTGGCCTTTGCCGTCGCACCGCTCACAGCGCAGTTGCACGTTCTTGAGTCCGATCTCGGCCAGTCGCGCGGCGATCTCGGTCAGCAGTGGCTCACGGTGTGGCGGTCGGCCGTGCCACCGGCAAAGGCTGGCGAGACGGGCCGCCCCCTTCCTCAGCACCCCCATGTCCAGGACACCCCCCTACCTCTGATGACCGTGATCACTGCTGGGCCGTTGCCCGCCGTCGACGGTCGCGGAGCCGCTGGGCTTCGTCGTCCGACAGCTTCGGCGCCGACACCGTGAAGCGCTTGCTCGGGTCGGCCTGGCGGTCGGCCATCTCCTGTGCGTGCTGCGCGGCCTGGGCGGCGAGCATCTCAGGAGAGTTCACGTCCGGCTCCGGCTGGTCGGCGAGCGCTCGAAGGTTCGGGGTCTTGGTCGGGAGCGTGGCGCTCACGATCTGCACCGACCCAGCTTCCTGTACCCAGACGCCGGCGACCCGGGCGAGCGCGCGGAACAGCGCGCGGTCCTGGCTGAATGCCTCCGGCGCGGTTCGTGACACCGTGATGGAGATGCCGCTGTGAAGTCCGACGAAGATTCGCGAACTATCCGCCACCACAGCTGTGTTGGCGGGAAGACGCTGAGAGACGACCGGAATCAGTCCGTAGACTCCCTCCGTCCACTGCGCGGCGGGGATCTCGGCCCGAAGCGCCTCAGCGGCCACCGGGTCGACCCACAGAACCGTGGCCTCAGCGTCGGAGGCTTCCAGGCGCTTGATAGCGGCGCTGATCTCGGCAACGGACGGGACGGCGTTCTTGGTAACTCCCTGAGCAAGAAGCCCAGTTACACGCCGAGGATCATTCGGGTCGGCAGGCCCGGCGCCGTTGAACAGCCCGTTGTCGATCCCTCGCGCCATGGCGAGCGCAAGAGACTGGTTGATACCGGCAACGAGGTCCGGACGGGCGTCCTGAAGGACTTCGGACGACGCCTTCTCCACCGCGCCGAACTTGGCCGCCCAGCAAGTCCGGGAAGGCAGGTCCGTGCCCGGCTCCGGGATCGGGGAGTTGGCGTCCACGTATCCACCGTCGACGGTCTTGACCGCCGGAAGCATCATCGAAGCCTCGTGCATGGTCAGCTTGTTCGACGCCGGGATGTTCGCCAGGAAGCGGGACTTCGGGCCGACCATGTTGACCCATAGCGCGGCCGGTTCCGTGACCGTCCACGACGCCCCGTTCGGAATGGTGCGCCGATTGACCGGGAGGAAGCCGTCCGCCGTTCGAATAGGCGCGTCGGACATGCGGGACTCACTCTCCATCGGATAGGCAGCGTCCAGGGAACGGGCGCTTGTGGTCGTCGTCGGGTAGGCCGGGTTGGTCACCGGGCCTAGTTCATAGACGGTCATCGACGTGATCACGCGGACCGGAAGGCCTGTCTCGGGGTCGTCGTCGCTGGCCCGCTCCTGCCCGCCCGGGTTGACCCGGAAGGTGAACGAGCTGCCGATCACGTCACCACGCCGGATCAACTCGGCGACGTCCTGACCGGCCTGTGTGTTCGGGACGTCGATCTCATAGCGAATCCCCGATGCATCCGCAGTAAGCCGGAGCGTTCCTGAGCTACGTCGGCCGAGCACGTTGTCCATGTTGTGGTTGAACGTGGCAAGCACGTCGCTTCGGTCTGTCGCCGGATTCCACGCAGCCGGGTCGATCCGCTCTCGGAACCCTCCGAGATCGTGACTCAGTTCGCCGAACCGGACGGCATACCCGCTGATCGTGTTGACGCCCCCGGAACTCCGGAGCGAGACGACGAACGGTGCCGTCCGCTGCTGGGCGCCAGTGTCGTGCATCAGCGCAGATGGCATGGAAACCCCTCCTTCCAGGTGCTGGTCTCTTCACCTCCTCTAGAGCGCAAGCCCTTCCTGGCGTTCTGCTGTTTTGATGGTCGATTCTGGGATGCCTTAAGGATCTCTATGGTGTGCTGAAAACAGGTACCAAAACACCAGAACGCCAGGATCCCCGCTGGGTTGATGGCAGGTCCATGCCGATACTCCGGGCGATCGACCCACGCCGGACATCGCACGATCGGCGTTGACCAAACGTCTACTGGCCGCTGGTCCACTGTGAGCACTGACCCCTTCGAGTCCCGGGAAGACCATAGTGATCAAGCGTGTAGTAGTAGGCGTGGCGGCAGCTGCACTGTTCAGCCTCGGTACCGGCGTGGCGCTTGCCCAGGCGGGTACGGACAGCACCGCACGGCCGGCTGGAGACGGGACGTACGTCCCCACGGCGGAGTCTGCGCAGGGCCGTATGGAGAACCAGGTTCCGAACTTCTGGTTTCACCATGCGAACGTGGATAGCGGTCCTGGCGTTACCCCGGCCTGGGTAGATAGCCCCGGGCACTACGCGAACTAGTTCAACAAGCCTGCCCCGCCAGCACCCTGAAGCTGGCGGGGCATCTTCGTTGCATCAGGCACTTCTCAGAGCCGCCTCACAGAGCCGACAACGCTTGTCCTCCAACTCCGGCGGATACCACGGCTCACCGGGCCGCGTGGGGCTGTAGTGGGCGTGCTCCATGGGCGTGGTGTCCCGACCGCAGAGTGTCCGGTCCTGAGGGTCCTCCGGGGCGTCCGGGTCGGCTCCGGCCGCGTGCACCAGGGCGACGGCGGGCGGGTCCTGGTCGGGGTCCAGCTCGAAGAGCACGACGATCGAGGCCACGTACCGACCATGCGCCCGGCGGCGCTGTTCTGCACTCGCCGTACGGCCGTCTGCGGGCATGAAGAAGCCCCGGCAGGCTCAGGTGCCTACCGGGGCTTCGGGGGCTGTCAGGCGGCTTGGGTGTACTCCGTTGAGTTTGCGGCCTTCGCCTTCTTCTTTGCCTTCTTCTTCTGTTTCTTCGCCAGCTTCGCCGGTTCCTCCTCCGGCTCCACCGTGCGGGGCTCCCCGGTCCAAGCGAAGTGGAAGCGTTCTGGGGTGACCTTCGTCCGTCCAGCCGCGAACTTGCGTCGGGCACATACGCCGTCGAGTGCCAACGCCAGCAACTCGCGCTTCTGCTCTACGGTGGCCTTTCCCCAAGCTTCCTGAACAAGGATGGGGTCCAGAAGATAGCCAATGTCGGCCGTCCGCTGGGGTACCGCGCTCAACGCCTTCTCTGCCGACTCCAGCTCCGCCTCGGACTCCGCCAGCAATCCTGGATAGAACTCCGCCGCTGAGCCTTCGAACTCCTTACGCTTGTAGCGAGCCGCGAACAGGTCCTCAAGTGCTGCCTTCGCGTCATCTACCCGTTCTTGCAGCGCCTTTCGGTCCATCACCACATCCGGTCGGTTAGCGGCCATCCATCGGGCGGCTACAGCCTCAAGTAGCTCGTCTCCCGGCTCAGAGGCAGTGAGCCGGGAAACCCACGCCTCGAACACGATGAGTTCCGCCGCAGTCGCCTGCACGGAAGAAGGGTTGTCACAGCCGACGGCTCGGAGCTTGTGGCGACAGGCGTAAGAAGCCCCCTGCTTGATCATGACGTGTCCGCACCCGGCACAGAACAGGAGACCGGCCAGAAGGCTGCGGGCAATCGAGCGCACTCCCCGCGCAGTCGGCTTCACTCCGAGAAGCGCCGTCCGGCCGCTGACCTTCTTACGCGCCCGCTTCTGCTGCGCCTCTGAAACCAGAGCTTCGCCGACCCGGACGCGCCTTCCCTTGCCGTCACGGTGGATCGGGTCTTCGCGGTCGTCCCAGTCGCTTGAAGGCTGATACCCGATGTAGGCAGGGTGCTTGAGGATCTTGTAGACGTGGGTCGGCGTCCACCTCCGGCCGCCAGACGACGGAATCCGGTCTGCGTTGAGCCCATGAGCGATCTTCGGACCGGTTATTCCAAGTTCGGCTTCCCGAATGATCCGCCTGACCACATCGGCCTTCGTCGGGCCGTCGATCTCGCCGGGTATCGCGGGGGAGTCGTCCGCCTTGAGCTTCCGGGTCTTCTTCACCTTCCGGAGCCCGTAGGGCGCCTTCGGCGCGAGCCAGAAGCCCTGATCCTTGGAGTACCGCCACGCGTCGGCCACGCGGCCGGACAGCTGGTCGGAGAACTCCTTCGCGTCCTCCGCCCGCCACATGATCATGCGGCGGTCCTTCGGGTTGGCCGTGTCGAGGTTGTCAGCCCCGAAGAAGATCCGGCAGCCTTCCAGCCGATCCATGATGGTGAGTACTGCAAGCGCACCCTTGCGGCTGAACCGGTCAAGCTTGTACGACCACAGGCAGCGCGTAGTACCGGACTCCAGTGCGGCAAGGCCGGAGTCGTAGCCGGGGCGCTGCACGTCCTTACTACCGGAGATGCCGTTGTCCACCCACACGTAACGCGGGCGGTAGCCGTTCCGCTCACCCCAGTTGATGCCGTCGCCAATCTGCTGGCCGACGCTCAGTTCTGTTTCTCGGGAGCCCTTTCGGGTGACGCTCTTCCGGGCATAGATGTCCATGTCCCCGTTGGGGTCAAGGATCTTGTACGGCGCGGCGGTTACGGCGGGTCGCCCGAAGGTGTCGCGGGCGGTGGTGGTCTTGGTGGCGGTGGCCATGGGGCGCTCTCCCGGCGTCCGGCCCCCACTCGATGTGAAGGGGCGTCCGTACCGCCAGAGAGCGCAAGGGCTTCCCCGTTGGTACGTCCGTCTTCACCTTCTGCAAGCAGGACTCCGTCCTGGAGGAAGCGGTGTCACGGCTCCAGCGCCTCTGAGCCGTCGCCCGGCCGCCGCCCGAGGCCGGACAGGTGGGCGTTCAGGATCGCCCGGGCCTCGGGTGCGGTGAGGCGGCCGACGAGGACGTGCGTGGTGAGCCCGTCGGCAAGGGCCAGCAGCGTCTTCGCCTCCCGGGCGGCGTCCGGCCCGGCCGCCGGCGAGGCCTCGGCGATCAGCCGGGCGAACAGGCCCTCCAGGGCGGCGTAGTCGGCGTTCAGCGGGCCCGCCAGCCGCTCGTCGACGGCGGCCTGTGCGACGAAGGCCAGCCAGACCCGCGCCTGGGAGCGCTGTCCGTCGCCGAGCAGCGCCACCTCGGCGGCCGCGTGTGCCAGGGCGGCGGCGGGCGAGGGCGCCGGGTCGTCGGCGGGGTACGCCTGGACCCGGGCGGTGATCTGCTCGCCGACGTGGCCGAGGGCGAAGCGGAGCATCTCGTCCTTGGTGCGGAAGCAGCGCTGGACGGCGCCGGTCGACACCTGCGCGCGGTCGGCCACGTCGCGCAGGGTCACCCCTTCCAGGCCGCGTTCGTCGGCGAGCCGGCAGACGGCCTCGGCGATCCGTCGGCGTCGGCCGTCGTGGTCCACCTGTCTGGGCACGGGCTCCCCCTCCGATTTATTCGATGCACTCGTATCGGTTCCCAGGCTACGGTACCGATACGAGCGCATCGGAACGAGGAGGGGAGTACGTCATGCAGGACGCCCTGTGGCGACTGACGGCCACCGCGCAGGCGGCGGCGGTACGCGGCAAGGAGGTCTCGGCCGTCGAACTGCTCGACAGCCACCTGGAGCGGATCAGCGCGGTGAACCCGCAGGTGAACGCCGTCACCCAGGTCCTGGCGGAGCGCGCCCGGGCACAGGCCCAGGAGCTCGACCGGCGCCTGGCCGCGGGCGAGGACCCCGGCCCGCTGGCGGGCGTGCCGTTCACCGTGAAGGAGACCACCGCCATCGAGGGCGTGGCCACCACCTTCGGGGTGCCGCGCTTCCGCGACCTGGTGGCGCGGGCCGACGCTCCCCCGGTCGCCCGGCTGCGCGCGGCCGGGGCCGTACCGATCGGGCACAGCAACATGCCCACCATGATCCTGGCCGGGATGCACACCCGCAGCGAGCTCTACGGCGACACCGCCAACCCGTGGGACCGCGGCCGCACCCCGGGCGGGAGCAGCGGCGGCGACGGCGCGGCCGTCGCGACCGGCCTGGCCGCGCTCGGGCTCGGCAACGACTCCGGCGCGTCCATCCGCGTCCCGGCCTCGTTCTGCGGGGTCGCCGGGCTGAACCCGTCCAGCGGCCGGTTCCCCGCCGACCACCGCGCGTTCGGGCCGCAGGACCCGGGGCCGGCCTCCCAGTGGCTGGTCTCCGACGGCCCGCTCGCCCGGAGCGTCGCCGACCTGCGGCTGGCCTACGAGGTGCTGGCCGGCCCCGATCCGCGCGACCCGCGCGCCCTGCCCGTGCCGCGCTACGGCGAGCCGCTGCCCGGGCCGGTGAAGGTCGCGGTGGTGGCCGATCCGGGAGGCCACGGCGTCCACCCGACCGTCCGGGCCGCGGTCGACCGCGCGGCGGCGGCGCTGCGGGACGCCGGGTACGACGTGCGCGAGGTGGCGGACGTCCCGCGGCTCGACGAGGCCCTGGAGGTGTGCGACCGGATCACCATGACGGAGTTCGCGCCCAAGTGGCCCGCCGTACGCTCCCTGCTCGGCCCGGGCGGCGACCGCTACATCGAGCTGACGATGGCCCGCACCCCGCCCGCGACGGCCGCCGAGCTCATGGAGCTGATGGGGAGCTGGCTGGGCATCCGCCGCTCCTGGGCCGAATTCCTGGACGAGTACCCGCTGCTGCTCGGACCGGTGTTCACCGAACCGCCGGTCGAGCCGGGCATCGAGTCCCGGGACGCGGCCGGGTGGGAGCTGGTCCGCACGGCGATGCGGCTGTGCAAGGTGACCAGCTTCGCGGGGCTGCCAGCGGTGGCGGTGCCCACCGGCCTGGCCGACGGACTGCCGACCGGGGTGCAGCTCGTCGGGCGGGCGTTCCGGGAGGACCTCTGCCTGGAGGCGGCGCAGGCGGTCGAGGACCGGCTCGGGGTCCTCGCGCCGATCGACCCCCGGCCGTGAGGGGAGCAATGATGGCCCGGCGAGCGGGCTGGACTTCCTCAACTCGCCTGACAGTCATGCCTGGTTGACACCTGGTTGACGATTGAATGATGCCTGTGAGGCAATTCCCTCAACCTCGGCGGAACGCTCCGACCGCCCTGCCCGCCCGGTGCGTGCAGGGCGGTGGCGCACGAGGCGCGTGCCCGGCGCACTACCAGCGTGCACGGCGCACGACCCGGTCATAGGGGCGCGCGCTGTGCAGAGTCGCACACCGGGTCGATCAGAGCCGGGAAGCAGGTGTGCTCGAAACGGTGAATGCTTGACAAAGTTGGGTAAATCACCGGCGGACCCGGCGTATTCATGCTTCTCTGCTGCTGAATCTCCAGCCGGAATCCCTCCTTCCACGGTCGGCCGCGCCCAGGGCCGCACAGCCACGAACAGCCTCGCCATCGCCTAGGCCTACTCGGTGCTGCTCGGCGGGCGCGCACGGAGCTGAAACGCGGAGCCGAGCATGCTCACCACACTGCAGACCTCCTACACGGACACCCGCGCCGGTGACCTGGCCTGGTGCCTGGGCGGCGACCCGCTGCCCGCTCTCGCGGTCCGCGACCTGAGACTCGACGGAGGCGGCCACCCCGCCACGGCCGGCACCCTCCAGCTGCGACTGCTGGGCGCTTCGCACCAGGTGGTGATCGCCGCCGGCCCCGGCGAGTGCCTGGAGACCGTCGCCTGCCTGCCCGGCCGCCGCACCCCGCTGCCGGCCCGGGTGGCCAAGCAGGTCGGCGGCTGGGAGTACGAGTTCGCGGCCCGGATCGAGGCGCTGCCCCCGCACGACTTCGCGGCCCGCGCCCAGGAACTGCTGGCCCTGGTCGAGGGCCACCCGCGCGGCCTGGCCGGGGTGTTCCCGGGCGACCCGAGCGCCTTCACCGCGCTGGTCACCCAGGGCGGCGCCGACCGGCTGCTCTGGCGGACCTGGCACGCCTACCCGCAGGAGGGCCGGCTGGTCTGCACCCGCTCCTCGCTGGTGGTGTCCGGGGCATGACCGCCGGCCGCCCGCCCAGGGTCACGGATCCCTCCATGGCCTATGAATCGCACGCAGGAACGATTCGTCAATCCGGCGTCCCGCACTGTCCGTCGAATGGGCGCAGCTATCCGTCCCGAACGTCCCCTAGCGTTTGTTCGTGATCAACCATCCGGCCGGTCCACCCGCCCGCTCGCGAGTGGACCTCGACGACGGCGACCCACCCCGGCCCGGGCGGAGCCTCGCCCCCCTGCCCGCCCGCCGTCGGTCCCGGCTGCGCTCCCACCCCCGGCTGGCCCGCCTCACCGTCCTGCTCGCCGCGTTCGTCTGTGCGGCCTGCGGACTCGTCTACGAACTCGAACTCGTGGCGCTCGGCGACTACCTGCTCGGGGACGCGGTCACCCAAACCTCCGTCGTGCTCTCCGTCATGGTGTTCGCGATGGGCCTCGGCTCGCTCCTCGCCAAACGCCTCACCCGGCAGCCCGCCACCGCCTTCGCCCTGGTCGAATGCGCCCTCGCGCTCACCGGCGGCCTCTCCGTCCTCGCGCTCTACTCCTGCTGGGCCTGGATCGGCCGCTACCAGGCCGCCATGGTCGGCCTCACCTGCCTCATCGGCATCCTCATCGGCGCCGAGATCCCGCTCCTGATGACCCTCATCCAGCGGATCCGGCGCGAGGACGCCGGCCGCGCCGCCGCCGACCTCTTCGCCGCCGACTACGTGGGCGCGCTGATCGGCGGCCTCGCCTTCCCCTTCCTCATCCTCCCCGGCCTCGGGCCCGGCGACGGCGCCCTCGTCACCGGCGCCGTCAACGCCGTCGCCGGAGCCGCCGTCGTGCTCTGGCTCTTCCGTGAGGAACCCGCCCCCCGGATACGGCTCCTGCTCTGGGGCGGCTGCGCGCTCGTCCTCGCCCTGCTCGCCGCGGCCGCCGCCGGCTCCGGCGCCATCGAACGCGCCGCCCGGCACGCCCTCTACGGCGCCCAGGTCCGCTTCGCCGCCCGCAGCCACTCCCAGGAGATCGTGCTCACCGGCCCCGCCGAAGGCCCGCTCCGGCTCTACCTGAACGGCCGTCTCACCGTCTGCGGACCCGACGAGTACCGCGGCAGCGAAGCCCTGGTCCACCCGGCGATGGCCGCCGGCCCGGACGCCCGCGTCCTGCTCCTCGGCGGCGGCGACGGCCTCGCCCTGCGCGAGGTGCTCCGGCACCGCGGCGTCCGCTCCGTCCGGCTCGTCGACGCCGACCCCGAGCTCCCCCGGCTCGCCCGCACCGACCCCGGGCTCGCCGCCCTCACCGACCACTCCCTCGACGACCCGCGCGTCCACGCCACCGCCGCCGACCCGATGGCCTGGCTGCGCGGCGCCACGACCGGCGGACCGTACGACGTGGTGCTCGCCGACCTGCCCGCGCCCGCCGACGGCGGACCGGTCACCTTCCACTCCCAGGAGTTCTACGGCCTCGCCACCCGGCTGCTCTCCCCCGGCGGCCGCGTCGCCGTCCGGGCCGGCGGCGACCCGGGCGGCCTCTGGCCGATCGAGTCCGGCCTGCGCACGGCTGGGCTGCAGACCGTCCCGTACGCCGTCCAGGGCAGCGCCACCGCGAGCTGCCGCCCCGACCCGCCGGGCGCCGCCCAGACCTTCCTCCTCGCGGCCGCCGCCCGGCCCCCGCTCACCCTCGCCCCCGACGCCCCACCGCCCCGCGCCCTCACCCCCGACGCCCTCCGCGGCTCCGCCACCCGCCTCGCCGCCCTCCGCCCCGCCCACCCCCCGGCCGCCCTCACCCTGCTCGGCCCCCGCTGAGCCGGGGGCGCGGGGCGGGACACCGGTGGTCCCGGGGAAGTCGGGTGGCGGTGGGTAGGGACCGGGCGGGGTCGGGTCGGTAGGCTCCCTGACATGGAGCATGAGGTTGTCGTCCCGATGCCCGCCGAGTTGGTGCGGCAGGCCTTGCAGGATCCGGCTCTGCTGGCCCGTAGCGTGCCGGGGCTGAGCACCGAACCGGCCGCGGTCGGCGCAGGGCCGGCGGAGGAGATCGGCGGCCGGCTGAAGCTGCGGATCGGCGGCTCCACCATCACGTACAAGGGCGTGCTGTCCCTGATCGAGGGACGCGAGGGCGTGCTGACCGTGTTCGCCGAGGGCCAGGAGGCCCGCGGCAGCGGCGAGGCGACCGCCACCGTCCGGGTCAGCGTCGCGGACGGCGCCGAGGACGGCACCGCGGTGGTCCGCTTCACCGGCGACCTGAGCGCCACCGGCCGGCTCACCGAGTTCGACGAGGAGACCCTCGACGCCGCCGGGCGCCGCATGCTGGACCGGTTCGCCACCGCGCTCGCCTCCCCGGACGCCGAGCCCGAGCCGGAGAGCGAGAACGACGGCGAGGGCGACCCGGAGACCGGCAGCGAGGCCGAGGCCGGGACCGAGACCGAGACCGGGACCGACGCCAGCGTGGTGTTCATCGAGGAGCACCAGGACCAGCCCGGCGACGACCTCGACGACGACCTGTCCGACCTGATCGCCTTCTCCGACGCCGACGCCGAGCGCTTCGGCCTGCCCACCGGCGGCGGCGACGAGGACGGGCCCGAGGAGGGCGTCGCCGAGGAGCTCCCCGCCGAGCCGCTCTTCGAGTACGAGGAGGAGCCGGCGGGCGGCGGCCCGGTGCGCCGCAGCATCGTCGGCCGCTCGGCCGAGGAGGTGGACCACGCGCCGCCGCGCGGGCGGTACGCCCCGGCGCTGCCGGCCCGCAGTGCCCGGGCCCGGGCGGCGTCCCGGTGGGGCGGCGAGGCCGGCGGGATCGTGGTGCCGGGTTCGGGCGGCCGCAGCGCGGTGCCGTGGGTGATCGGCGGCGGGGTCGCGCTGCTGGGTGGCGCCGTGGTGCTGGTCAGGGCCTTGCGTCGGCGCTGACCCACGGGAGAGGGCCTAGACTGGACGCTCATGAGCAACGACCGCGACGCCCTGCTGGCACAGATCAAGGACAAGGCCGTCGTACACGGCAAGGTCACCCTTTCCTCCGGCAAGGAGGCCGACTACTACGTCGACCTGCGCCGGATCACGCTGGACGGCCAGGCCGCCCCGCTGGTCGGTCGGGTGATGCTGGACGCGACCTCGCACCTGGAGTACGACGCCGTCGGCGGTCTGACCCTGGGCGCCGACCCGGTGGCCGCCGCGATGCTGCACGCCGCCGCCGCGCGCGGGCGTGAGCTGGACGCCTTCGTGGTCCGCAAGGCGGGCAAGGCGCACGGCCTGCAGCGCCGGATCGAGGGCCCGGAGGTCAAGGGCCGCCGGGTGCTGGCGGTCGAGGACACCTCCACCACCGGTGGCTCGGTGCTGACCGCCGTCGAGGCGCTGCGCGAGGCGGGTGCCGAGGTGGTCGGCGTCGCGGTGATCGTGGAGCGCGGCGGCGCGGCCGCGGTCGAGGCGCAGGGCCTGCCGTACGTGACCGCCTACAACCTGGACGACCTGGGCCTCTGAGCCCGGCCGGACCTGACAGCACGAAGGGGCCGGGTCCTGTTTCACGTGAAACGTGAGACGGGACCCGGCCCCTTCGCGTGTACTGCGCGAAGCCCCGGTGCTCAGCCGCGCCGGTGGCGGCCGCCGCTCTGCACGGCGTCGGCCTCGGTGCTCTCCACGGCGCCGCCGGCCTTCCGCTTCTTGCGCTCGCGCAGGACCTCGATCAGGATCGGCGAGATCGAAAGCAGGACGATCAGCAGCACCGCCGGGATCAGGTACTTGTCGATCACCGGGGCGAGCGCGTCGCCGAAGAAGTAGCCGATCAGCAGCATGGACTCGGTCCAGAGCACGCCGCCGACGACGTTCCACAGGAAGAACGTCCGGGCGGGCATCTCCAGGGTGCCCGCGACCGGGTTGAGGAAGGTCCGGACGATCGGCATGAAGCGGGCCAGCACCACGGCCTTGCCGGGCCCGAACTTGTTGAAGTACTCCTCCGCCTTCATCACGTACTCGCGGCGGAAGATCTTCGACTCGGGCTTGTCGAACATCTTCGGCCCGACCTTGACCCCGATCAGGTGCCCGAGCTGGGCCCCCGCGACCGCGGCCACCGGGGCGCCGACGAGCAGGACGGCGATCGGCAGCTTGGCGCCGTCGCCGAGCACCGACGAGGCGGCGTTCGACGCCGCGACGCCGGCGATGATCAGCAGTGAGTCACCCGGGAAGAAGAAGCCGACCAGCAGGCCGGTCTCCGCGAAGATGATCGCGATCAGCCCGATGGCGCCGACGGACGAGATCAGTGATTTGGCGTCGAGAAGGTTGACGGCCAGCTGGTTGTAGTCCACGGCCGCAGGATAGCTGGCCGTTCTGTCCGGAGGCTTCGCCCGGCAGGTGTATCCGGTGTCCGCCGAACGTCGTAGGAGCGGGCCGTCCGCGTCGTCGCCGGCGACGGTCCGACTGGCGGGCTCCTGCTGACCTGCGGGCACGAGTCTGGGAGGATGGCACGGGCGTCCGGTCCGCAGCGGCACACCACCCTCATTGCCGTACCGCGGAGGTCGCTCGAACCTTGGTGCCGGAGAGCCACACCGCAGCGCCGCGCGTCGGCGGCCGGCACGGAGTCGTACCGAAGGCGTACACAGCGTCGGACAGCACCGTCCGTACGCCGCAACCCGACAGGAGCGGATCGCATGCCCATCGCAACTCCCGAGGTCTACAACGAGATGCTGGACCGGGCCAAGGCGGGCAAGTTCGCCTACCCGGCCATCAACGTCACCTCGTCGCAGACGCTGCACGCCGCACTGCGTGGTTTCGCCGAGGCCGAGAGCGACGGCATCATCCAGATCTCGACCGGTGGCGCGGAGTTCCTGGGCGGCCAGCACAACAAGGACATGGTGACCGGCGCCGTGGCGCTGGCCGAGTTCGCGCACATCGTCGCCGCCAAGTACGACATCACCGTCGCGCTGCACACCGACCACTGCCCGAAGGACAAGCTGGACGGCTACGTCCGCCCGCTGCTGGCGGTCTCCGCCGAGCGCGTGGCCAAGGGCCAGAACCCGCTGTTCCAGTCGCACATGTGGGACGGCTCGGCCGAGACCCTCGCCGACAACCTGGCGATCGCCCAGGAACTGCTGGCCCAGGCCGCCGCCGCCAAGATCATCCTTGAGGTCGAGATCACCCCGACCGGCGGCGAGGAGGACGGCGTCACGCACGAGATCAACGACGAGCTGTACACCACCGTCAACGACGCCGTGCGCACCGCCGAGGCGCTGGGCCTGGGCGAGAAGGGCCGCTACCTGCTGGCCGCCTCGTTCGGCAACGTGCACGGCGTCTACAAGCCGGGCAACGTCGTGCTGAAGCCGGAGCTGCTGCGCGAGCTGCAGGACGCGATCGGCAAGCAGTACGGCAAGACCGACCCGTTCGACTTCGTCTTCCACGGCGGTTCGGGCTCGACCGCGGCGGAGATCGCCACCGCGCTGGAGAACGGCGTCGTGAAGATGAACCTGGACACCGACACCCAGTACGCCTTCACCCGCCCGGTCGTGGACCACATGTTCCGCAACTACGACGGCGTGCTGAAGGTCGACGGCGAGGTCGGCAAGAAGAACACCTACGACCCGCGCACCTGGGGCAAGCTCGCCGAGGCGGGCATGGCCGCCCGCGTGCTGGAGGCCGCGCAGCAGCTGCGCTCGGCCGGCAACCGCCTGAAGTGAGCCCGGTGGCCGGGCTGAGCCCGGCCACCGTGTGAACGCGGATGCGCCCCCCGGTGGACTTCACCGGGGGGCGCACCTGTGTTGTGGGTCCGCTGCCTCAGCAGCCGTGCGGGTCTACTGCTTCAGCTCCGCGTACGCCTCCGCGCTGCTGTCCTTCAGGAACTGCCAGCAGCGGGCCTCCTCCTCGGTGTCCTTGATCGCGCCGGCCGCCCGTGCAAGCCCGGCCAGGCAGCGCAGGAAGCCGCGGTTGCCGCGGTGCTCCCACGGCACGGGGCCGTGGCCCTTCCAGCCGTTGCGGCGCAGTGCGTCCAGGCCGCGGTGGTAGCCGGTGCGGGCGTAGGCGTAGGACTCGACGTAGCGGCCGGCCGCGTAGGCGTCGTCGGCGAGCATCGCCCAGGCGAGGCAGAAGGTCGGGAAGTCGGCGGCCACCTGGGTGGGTGAGGCCGATTCCTCCGCCAGCATGCGGTAGGGCTGCTCGTCCTCCGGGAGAAGGGTCGGGTCGGGGCCGTCGAGAAGATTCCGGTGAATCGCCATGCAGGCAGTCTGCCACCCGAGACGCCAGGGTCAACCGCCGTCCCGGGATCAGCGGCGGCCGCCGGGCGTCTGCATACCCGGTATGTGGACATTCACCCGTTCGCCATGTCAGGGTGTCGATCATGCCCGCAGCCAGATCCGCCGCCAGGAGCAGCAGTGCCCGCGGCCGCCGACGCCGCCGGCCGCCGCGCCGGCTCGGGCCCGGCATGCTCGCGGCGCTGGTCACGGCGGTGGCGGTGCTGGGCGGTACAGCGGCCGTGCTGACCCGCTCCTTGGACGCGCCCGACGGCGGGCCGACCGCCCAGGCGCGGATCGCCCCGCCGACCGAACAGGCCCCCTCGCCCGCCGGCCCGACACCGACCCCGACGCCGACCGACACCCCGAGCGAGCCCCCCGCCCCGCCCTCGCCGCCCGCCCCCACCACGCCCGACCCCGGCCCGGCCAAGGGCGCGGGCACCTTCAGCATCGCCGCCGCCACCGCCCAGCCGGTCGGACG
Source organism: Kitasatospora sp. NPDC059812 (assembly GCF_042732075.1). Classification (NCBI taxonomy): domain Bacteria; kingdom Bacillati; phylum Actinomycetota; class Actinomycetes; order Kitasatosporales; family Streptomycetaceae; genus Kitasatospora; species Kitasatospora sp. NPDC059812. The sequence goes on along the minus strand of NZ_JBHWIO010000013.1, from coordinate 63,632 downwards.
CGGCACCGTGCGCCGCTACCGGGTGGAGGTCGAGGACGGCATAGGCATCGACGCCGCCTCCGCCGCCGCCCAGATCCACGGCTTCCTCGGCGACAAGCGCGGCTGGACCAACGACCGCAAGAACGGCTTCCAGCTGGTCGCCGGCGGCGGGTACGACTTCACCGTGAAGATCGCCTCGCCGGCCACCGTGGACCGGATCTGCGGCGCCTCCGGCCTGGACACCCACGGCGAGGTGAACTGCAACGTCGGCAACCAGGTGCTCGTCAACTCCAAGCGCTGGAACACCGGTTCACCGCAGTTCAACGGCCCGCTCGACGAGTACCGGGCGCTGATCATCAACCACGAGGTCGGCCACCGGATAGGCCACGGGCACGAGACCTGCCCCGGCCCGGGCAAGCCGGCGCCCGCGATGATGCAGCAGATCTACGGGCTCAAGGGCTGCGAGCCGAACGCCTGGCCGTACTCGGAGAACGGCACCTACCTCAGCGGGCCGTCGGTGCCGTAGGACGCCCCCTGAAGCGCGGCTACCCGAGCACCGGCAGGTACTCCCGCAGGTCGCTGCGCTCGCCGGAGGCGGAGACCGCCGCCGCGTCCACCGCGGCCGCCCAGTCGGCCCGGCCGGTGGCCAGCCGGATCCAGGTCAGCGGGTCGGTCTCGACCACGTTCGGCGGGGTGCCCCGGGTGTGCCGGGGGCCCTCGACGGCCTGCACGACGGCGTACGGCGGGATCCGCAGCTCGACCGCGCCGCCCGGCGTGCGGTCGGCGAAGGCGTCGGCCAGCAGCCGGGTGACGGCGGCGACGGCCTGGCGGTCGTGCGGGAAGCCGTCGAGGCCGAGCGCGGCGGCCAGGTCGTCGGCGTGCACGACGGCCTCCACCAGCCTGGTCACCAGCATGTCGGCGAGGGTCATCGAGCCGAGCCGGATCTCGAACCGCCGTACCGGGTCGGCGGCTTCGGGCCGGTCCAGCAGGCCGGTCAGCGCGTCCGCCGCCCGGGTGAAGGCCTGCGCCACCGAGGCCGCGTCCCCGCCGAAGTCGCCGGCGGCCCTCGCCCGGGCCTGCTCGTCGAGCAGCGGCGCGACCGTGCCGACCGCGGCCACCCACCCCGGCAGGTCCAGCGGCGCCCGCCCCTCCAGCGGATCGTCGAGGTGCTCGGGGACGAAGGCGAGCTGGACGGCGAGGTGCGCGATCAGCTCGCGGACCGTCCACTCCCCCAGCCTGGTCGGCCGGGCCAACCACTGCTCGGCGTCCGGGCGTTCACAGAGCTGCCGGACGGCGTCGCGCAGCGCGCCGGTCTGCGCCGCGAGCGCGGTGCGCACCTTCTGCGGCTGGTAGGTACGGGGCTTGGGGGGCATGGCCCCCAACATACGCCGAAGGGCGGACGGCCCCGTCGGACCGTCCGCCCCTCGAACCGTGCGGGTCAGGCGAGCAGAGCCTCGATGACGCCGGTGTGGGCGTCCTTCAGCTCGGCCAGCGAGACGGTGAACTGGCCCTGGACGTCCAGGGATTCGCCGTCCACGACACCGATGCGGGTGGCCGGCAGGCCGCGCGCGGTGCACATGTCGTTGAACCGGAGCTCCTCGCTGCGCGGCACCGCCACGACGGCGCGGCCGGCCGACTCGGAGAACAGGAACACGAACGGGTCCGCGCCCTCGGGCACGATGATCCGCGCGCCGTGGCCGCCCTTGAGGCAGCTCTCCACGAGCGCCTGGCCGAGGCCGCCGTCGGAGAGGTCGTGCGCGGCGTCGATCATGCCGTCGCGCGAGGCGGCGATCAGGATGTCGCCGAGCAGCCGCTCGCGCTCCAGGTCGACCTTGGGCGGCAGACCGCCCAGGTGGTCGTGGACCACCTGCGACCAGGCCGAGCCGCCGAGCTCGTCCGCGGTGTCGCCGAGCAGGTAGAGCAGCTGCCCCTCCTCGGCGAAGGCGGCCGGGGTGCGCCGGGTGACGTCGTCGATGACGCCGAGCACCGCGACCACCGGGGTCGGGTGGATGGCGACCTCGCCGGTCTGGTTGTACAGCGAGACGTTGCCGCCGGTGACCGGGGTGCCGAGCACCAGGCAGGCGTCGGCCAGGCCGCGGGTGGCCTCGGCGAACTGCCACATCACGTCCGGGTCCTCGGGGGAGCCGAAGTTGAGGCAGTCGGAGATCGCGAGCGGCTTGGCGCCGCCGGCCGCGACGTTGCGGTAGGCCTCGGCGAGGGCCAGCTGGGCGCCGGTGTACGGGTCCAGCTTGGTGTAGCGGCCGTTGCCGTCGGTGGCGACCGAGACGCCGAGGTTGGTCTCCTCGTCGATCCGGATCATGCCCGAGTCCTCGCCGACCGAGAGCACGGTGTTGCCGAGCACGTAGCGGTCGTACTGGTCGGTGATCCAGGACTTGGAGGCCTGGTTCGGGGAGCCGGCGACCTTCAGCAGGTCGGCCTTGAGGCCCTCGCCGGTGGTCGGGCGGGCCAGCCGCTCGCCGGTGGGGGCGTCGGCCTGCAGCGCGTCCTGCCAGCTCGGGCGGGCGTACGGGCGCTGGTAGGTCGGGCCCTCGTGGGCGACGGTGCGCGGCGGCACGTCGACGACGAGTTCGCCGTGCCAGAAGATCTCCAGGCGCTCGCCGTCGGTCACCTCACCGATGACGGTGGCGATGACGTCCCACTTCTCGCAGATCTCCAGGAAGCGGTCGACCTTGCCGGGCTCGACGATGGCGCACATGCGCTCCTGCGACTCGCTCATGAGGATCTCCTCGGGCGAGAGCGTGTTGTCGCGCAGCGGCACGGTGTCCAGCTCGACCCGCATGCCGCCGGAGCCGGCGCTCGCCAGCTCCGAGGTCGCGCAGGACAGGCCGGCGCCGCCCAGGTCCTGGATGCCCTTGACGAGCTTCTCCCGGAAGATCTCCAGGGTGCACTCGATCAGGAGCTTCTCCTGGAACGGGTCGCCGACCTGGACGGCCGGGCGCTTGGTCGGCTTGCTGTCGTCGAAGGTCTCGGAGGCGAGCACGGAGACGCCGCCGATGCCGTCGCCGCCGGTGCGGGCTCCGTACAGGATGACCTTGTTGCCGGCGCCGGAGGCCTGCGCGAGGTGGATGTCCTCGTGCTTCATGACGCCCACGCACAGCGCGTTGACCAGCGGGTTGCCCTGGTAGCAGGAGTCGAAGACGACCTCGCCGCCGATGTTCGGCAGGCCCAGGCAGTTGCCGTAGCCGCCGATGCCCGCGACGATCCCGGGCAGCACGCGCCGGGTGTCCGGGTGGTCGGCCGCACCGAACCGCAGCGGGTCCATCACGGCGACCGGGCGGGCGCCCATCGCGAGGATGTCGCGCACGATGCCGCCGATGCCGGTGGCCGCGCCCTGGTAGGGCTCGATGTACGACGGGTGGTTGTGCGACTCGACCTTGAAGGTCACGGCGTAGCCCTGGCCGACGTCGACCACACCGGCGTTCTCGCCGATGCCGACGAGCATCGCGTCCGAGTCGGGCTTCTTGTCGCCGAACTGCTTCAGGTGGACCTTGCTGCTCTTGTACGAACAGTGCTCCGACCACATGACCGAGTACATCGCGAGTTCGGCGCCGGTCGGGCGGCGGCCGAGAATCTCGCGGATGCGCGTGTACTCGTCCTCCTTGAGGCCGAGTTCGGCCCAGGGCTGGGCGACGTCCGGGGTCTGCTCGGCGTTCTTGACGGTGTCGAGGCTCATCAGGCGTTCACCAGCTGCTTCAGGACGGAAGTGAAGAAGCCCAGGCCCTCGACGGTCGGACCGGTGAGCGGCTCCACGGCGTGCTCCGGGTGCGGCATCAGGCCGACGACATTGCCGGCGGCGTTGGTGATGCCGGCGATGTCGCGGTACGAACCGTTCGGGTTACCGCATCCGTCAGCGGCATCGCCGCGGGCCACGTAACGGGCCACCACCCGGCCCTCCGCCTCCAGTTGGTCCAGGACGCGCTCCTCGGCGACGAACCGGCCCTCGCCGTTCTTCAGCGGAACGACGATTTCCTGGCCCGCCGAGTAATCCCGGGTCCAGGCGGTACCGGTGTTCTCGATGCGCAGCTTCTGGTCGCGGCAGACGAAGTGCAGCGAGTCGTTGCGGGTGAGCGCGCCGGGCAGCAGGTGCGATTCGCAGAGCACCTGGAAGCCGTTGCAGATACCGAGGACCGGCATTCCCAGCTTCGCCTGCTCGATGACGGTGTCCATCACGGGCGAGAAGCGGGAGATCGCGCCGCAGCGCAGATAGTCGCCGTAACTGAATCCGCCCGGCAGGACGACGGCGTCGACCTGGTGGAGATCCTTGTCACGGTGCCAGAGCGCGACCGGCTCGGCGCCGGCCAGGCGGACCGCGCGCTGGGCGTCACGGTCGTCGAGGGAGCCGGGGAAAGTGACGACGCCAACGCGGGTGGTCACTTCGCCGCCTCCTCGACGCGGACGGTGAAGTCCTCGATCACGGTGTTGGCGAGAAAGGTCTCGGCGGCTTCGCGGATACGGGCGAGCGCGGCGTCGTCGACCGGGCCCTCCACTTCCAGCTCGAAACGCTTGCCCTGGCGGACGTCGGCGATCCCGGTGAATCCGAGACGGGGCAGTGCACGCTGCACCGCCTGGCCCTGGGGGTCGAGGATCTCCGGCTTGAGCATGACGTCGACTACGACGCGTGCCACTGGCACTCCCGGTGGTGTCTTCGGTGAGGCGGGGGAACTCCAGACTACCGGGGGTTTCGGGCGGGATTGCTGGCCGGGGCAGGCGACGCGCGTAGACCCGAGACCCTTACGCGGCAAGGGATCCACGCCCGTGAACCCCCGGCGGGGCCGCGCGGTTTCCACGGATTCGGCCCCCGGAACGAGAACACCCGAAGAACACCCGAATACGGCACTCCGGGACAGATCGACCCGTCCCGCACTCCGGTATCCGGCACTCCGGCGAAGACACGTGAATATCCGGAAAAGAATGCCGGACTCTTCGATTTCGACCCCCTTCGGGTGCAGAATAGGGCCACCTGTCGCGGCAAGTGCTGCGTATCCGGCGGGCCACCAGGCCTGCCCGTATGCGCTTGCGCGAGTGGTGCACATCAGGCCCCCGGACGCACCCCGCGGACCGGCGGCCGAATTGCCCGAGAGGATTGACACCCATGGCTCAGCGTGTAGTTGTCACGCTCTCCGACGACCTGGACGGCGGCGCCGCGGCGGAAACCGTCCACTTCGGCGTCGACGGGAAGTCGTACGAGATCGACCTGTCCGTGGACAACGCGGAAAAGCTGCGGGAGGCCCTCGCTCCGTTCGTCGCGGCCGGCCGCCGCCAGAGCCGCACCGGAAAGTCCTTCCGCCGCACCGCGCTCACCCCGGACCCGGCCGCGGTGCGCGCCTGGGCCCTGTCGCGCGGCATGGAGCTGCCGGCCCGCGGACGCATCCCCAAGCACGTGTACGAGCAGTTCGCCGAGGCGAACTGACCGCCCCGGGCGCCCCGGTCGCCCCGCCCGCCTGGACCGAAAGGGTGGGGCGACCACCCCGAACGATGCTGTAGAGTAATCCTCGTCGCCGCAACGGAGAGATCCGAAGAGGCGGTGGGTGCCCCACCAGGCACCGTGCGGACGTGGCTCAGTTGGTAGAGCATCACCTTGCCAAGGTGAGGGTCGCGAGTTCGAATCTCGTCGTCCGCTCGCAGTGTGCGAGCACAGCACAACTCCATAGTTAGACCTGCGGACGTGGCTCAGTTGGTAGAGCATCACCTTGCCAAGGTGAGGGTCGCGAGTTCGAATCTCGTCGTCCGCTCCAGAACGAAAGGCCCCCTCGATCGAGGGGGCCTTTCGGCATTCCCGCGCCACCTTGATCCCGGGCCCATGACATTTGTCATCGCCGACCCGTGGATCTCCACCGCCGGTTCATGACGGCGCGCACTGCCCGCCCGACCGGGGAGGCGGAAGGCTTGAGCCATGGAAACGAGCCAGCCCCTGCGCCCCGGCGACAGCGTGATCGAGGTCACCGACCTGCACCGCCACTACGGCACCGGCACCACCGGCTACCACGCCGTCCGAGGCATCGACCTGACCGTCGGCCGCGGTGAGCTGTTCGCCCTGCTCGGCACCAACGGGGCGGGCAAGACCTCCGCCATGGAGCTCATCGAGGGCCTGGCCGCCCCGTCCGGCGGCACCGTCCGGGTGCTCGGCCACGACCCCCACCGGGAGCGCGCCGCCGTCCGCCCGCGGATCGGCATCATGCTCCAGGAGGGCGGCTTCCCCGGCGACCTCACCATCGCCGAGACCGGCCGCAGCTGGGCCGGCATGACCAGCGGCGCCCGCCCGGTCGACGAGGCCCTGGAGCTGGTCGGCCTCGGTCACCGCCGTGACGTCCGCGTCAAGCAGCTGTCCGGCGGCGAGCGGCGCCGGCTCGACCTCGCGATGGCCCTGCTCGGCCGCCCCGAGGTGCTCTTCCTGGACGAGCCCAGTACCGGCCTCGACCCCGAGGCGCGCGCCGCCGTCTGGCGGCTGGTCCGCGAACTGCGCGCCCAGGGCACCACCGTGCTGCTCACCACGCACTACCTGGAGGAGGCCGAGGAGCTCGCCGACCGGCTGGCCATCATGCACGGCGGCCGGGTCGTCACCACCGGCACCGTCGCCGAGGTGATCGCCGGCCGGCCCTCCCGGATCAGCTTCGACCTCCCCGAGTTCACCGGGACCGCGCTGCCGGTCCTCGCCGGGGCCGAGATCGCCGTCGACGGCCGCAAGGTCACTGTGCAGACCGGCGGCCTCCAGCGCACCCTCTTCGAACTGCTCGGCTGGGCCCAGCAGCACGGGATCGCGCTCGGCTCCCTGGACGCCCGCAGCGCCTCGCTGGAGGAGGCCTTCCTCGCCATCGCCTCCGAGGCCGCCCACCAGGCCCCGCCCCAGTCGCCCGCCGCCCCCACCGCCCGCACCGCCCGCCGCCGCCTGATCGGATCCGCCCGATGACCACCGCCACCGCCGCCAAGACCGCCGCCGGCCCGCAGAGCACCACCGCCCGCCGACTGCTCTCCCTCGGCCGCGCCGAGGCCACCCTGCTGCTGCGCAACCGGGCCGCCCTGTTCACCGCGCTGCTGCTGCCGCTGCTGCTGATCGCCGGCCGGCGCAACATGCTCAAGCAGCAGGCCGAGTCCCACCCCGGACTGGACGTCGACACGCTGCTGATCACCGGCACCATCGGCGGCATCCTCGCCTTCGTCGTCTACTACAACCTGACCGCCGCGTACGTCGCCCGCCGCAACGAGCTGGTGCTCAAGCGGCTGCGCACCGGCGAGGCCCGGGACATCGAGATCCTGGCCGGCACGGCGGTGCCCTCGGTGAGCCTCGCCCTGATGATGTGCGCCGTGGTCGGCGTCGGCGCAGCCGCCCTCCTCAAGCTCAGCACGCCGGTGAACCCGCTGCTGCTGGCCGTCGGGCTGGTCCTGAGCATCGCCGTCTTCATCGCACTGGCCGCCATCTCCAGCGCCTTCACCAAGACCGTCGAGACCGCCGGCATCACCACCCTCCCGGTGCTGCTGGTCTCCCAGTTCGGCTCCGGCCTGCTCATCCCGCTGGAGATCATGCCCCCCGGGCTGGCCGACTTCTGCCGCCTGCTGCCCACCACCCCGGCCTTCCAGCTGATCCGGATCGGCTGGACCGGCAGCGACGGCTCGGCCGCCGCCACCGGCTTCGCCGGCACCTGGTCCACCGCCGCCCCGCACCTGGTGACCGGCGCCGTCTGGCTCGGCCTGGCGGTCTGGGGCGCGGTGCGCTACTTCCGCTGGGAGTCGCGCCGCTGACGCCCCGGCGGGCACCCTCTCTGGAAGTGCGAAGGTCAGACCCCCGTTCCGCCTCTGATATGAAGGTAGCGACACGATCTTGATCGATACGGGGAGCGATTCGATGGCCATCCAGGGGCCGGTTCGCAGATGGAAGGGCTTCGGCAAGCCCCAACGCGCCGAGCTGTACTTCCGCTGGTCGCTCTACATGGTGGCCTGGTGCATCGTTCCGGTGAACCTGGTGCTCAGCGCCTCCTCCGTCGCGAACCTCGACCGGTCGGTCGGCGCCGTCCGGGTCACCCTGGTCGTCTCGCTCGCGTCCACCCTGCTCTGCCTCCGGGCGTTCCGCACCTCGCTCGACCACTACCTGCACCGCCCCGCCGAGCACCTGCGCTGGCTGATCGTCAACAGCGCGCTCTCGGTCGCCGGTTCCTGGGCCGTCCTGCTGCTGGGCCCGTCCGCCGCCGAATCCGGGCAGCCCGGAGGAACGCCGTTCACCGCGGCGATCGCCATCGCCATGCTGTGCGCCGCCATCGGTCCGATCAGCGTGGGCCTGCCCCTGCGCCAGGTCTTCCCCGCCGGACTCGGCCTGATCCTGCTGACCGCCCCGGCGATGCTGCTGACCGGGGTGAGCCCCGCCACCACGGCCGGACTGGCGGTCGGGGCGGCGATCAGCCTGACCGCCCTCGTCGGCACCTGCCGCAGCTTCGCCTGGGTGACCGCGATCATCTGGGAACTGGAGACCGCCCGCGAGGCCCAGTCCCGGCTGGCCGTCGCCGAGGAGCGGCTGCGGTTCTCCCGCGACCTGCACGACGTGATGGGCCGCAACCTCACCACCATCGCGCTCAAGAGCGAACTCGCCGTCCAGTTCGCCCGCCGCGGGCGCCCGGAGGCCGCCGACCAGATGGCCGAGGTGCAGCGGATCGCCCAGGAGTCGCAGCGCGAGGTCCGGGACGTCATCCGCGGCTACCGCACCGCCGACCTGCACGCCGAGGCGATCGGCGCCCGCGCGGTGCTCCGCAGCGCCGACGTCGCCTGCGAGATCGACCTCGGCGAGAACGCCGACCAACTGCCGCCGCCGATCCAGTCGGTGCTCGGCTGGGTGATCCGCGAGGCCACCACCAACGTGCTGCGGCACAGCGAGGCCGCCCACTGCCTGATCCGGCTGGACCTCCAGGACGGCCGCGCCGTCCTGGAGCTGGAGAATGACGGGGTGCCCGCCGTCCCGCTCCCCTCGCTGGGCGGCGGCACCGGACTGCGCGGCCTGCGCGAACGGCTGGCCGCCCACGACGGCGAACTGACCATCCCCGAGACCGCCCAGGGCACCTTCCGGATGCTCGCCGCCGTACCGCTCTGACCCGCACCCACCGACGGAGGACCGCCCGATGACCGACCCCGCACCCGTGCGCGTCCTGCTCGCCGACGACGAGCACCTGATCCGGGGCGCGCTGGCCGCGCTGCTCTCCCTGGAGGAGGACATCACCGTGGTCGCCGAGGCCGGCTCCGGGCCGGAGGCGCTGGCGATGGCACAGGCCCACCGCCCGGACGTCGCGGTGCTGGACCTCCAGATGCCCGGCAAGGACGGCATCGAGGTGGCCACCGAACTGCGCCGGCTGCTGCCGGACTGCCGCTGCATGATCGTCACCGGCCACGGCCGCCCCGGCTACCTCAAGCGGGCGCTGGAGGTCGGGGTGCGCGGCTTCCTGCCGAAGACCGTCTCGGCGGCCGACCTGGCCGGCATCATCCGGACCGTCCGGGCCGGCGGCCGGTACGTGGACCCGGAGCTGGCCGCGGACGCGATCAGCGCGGGCGAGACCCCGCTCACCCCGCGCGAGACGGACGTCCTGGAACTGGCCGCCGACGGCACCTCGATCACCGAGATCGCCGAACGGGCGGCGCTGTCCCCCGGCACCGTCCGCAACTACCTGTCCTCGGCGGCCGGGAAGCTGGGCGCCGAGAACCGGCACGCGGCGGTGCGGATCGCCCGCGAGCACGGCTGGATCTAGGCCGATCCAGATCGGTCCAGGACCGGGCACCGGCTCGCGGGCGGCCGGGCGTCAGGCCCAGGCGGTGCCGGTCAGCCGCTCGTACACCTCGATGTACTTGGCGCGGGTCTGCTCGACCAGCTCGGCCGGCAGCTCCGGCGGCGGCTGCTCGCTGTAGCGGTCCCAGCCGGAGGCCGGGGAGACCAGCCAGTCGCGGATCAGCTGCTTGTCGAAGGACGGCTGCGAGCGGCCGGGCTGCCACTCGTCGGCCGGCCAGTACCGGGAGGAGTCCGGGGTGAGCACCTCGTCGCCGATCAGCAGCTCGCCGTCCAGCAGGCCGAACTCGAACTTGGTGTCGGCCAGGATGATGCCGCGGTCGCGGGCGATGTCCCGGGCCCGGCCGTAGACGTCCAGGGTGGTGCGGCGCAGCTGGGCGGCCAGGTCGGCGCCGATCCGGCGGGCGGTCTCCTCGTAGGAGACGTTCTCGTCGTGCTCGCCGACCTCGGCCTTGAGCGCCGGGGTGTAGATCGGGGCGGGCAGCTCGGAGCTGTTCTCCAGGCCCTCCGGCAGGGCGATGCCGCAGACCGTGCGGTTCTCCTGGTACTCGGCCAGGCCGGAGCCGGCCAGGTAGCCGCGGGCGACCGCCTCGACCGGGACCATGTCCAGGCTGCGGCAGATCAGCGTGCGGCCCTTCCAGTCGGCGGGGGCGCCGGACGGGACCTCGGTGGAGATCACGTGGTTGGGGACGATGTCGGCGATCCGCTCGAACCACCACAGGGACAGCTGGGTGAGGACGCGACCCTTGTCGGGGATCTCGTTCGGCAGCACCCAGTCGTGGGCGGACATCCGGTCGCTGGCGACCATGACCAGCTCGCCCGACTCGGTCCGGTAGAGGTCGCGCACCTTGCCGGTGTGCAGGTGGACCAGGCCGGGCACCTGGACCGGCTCGGGCTTGGTGACAAATCCGCTCAAGGTGTCTCAGTCCTCAGGGGTCGTTCGCGGGCGTGGGGCGCGCGAAAGGGGAGGTCACTGCCCCCGCAGTCTTTCACGAACCCCCGAGGCCCCGTTTCTGGCCGAGGGCGGCCCCGCTCCGGCCGAGGGCGGCACCGTTCTTGCCGGGGGCGGGCTCGTTCTTGCCGAGGCGGTCGAGCAGGTTCGCGGTGGCCCGCTGGATCCGCTCGTCGGTGAGGCCGGGGCGGCCCAGCGCGGGCGACCAGGCGAAGGTGCCGGCCGCGAACACGTACGCGCCGCTGGGCGCCCGGTACAGCGAGGTCTCCTGGTAGCGGGTGCGGCCGCCGAGGTCCTGGTACGGCGAGTGCGCGAGCAGCACCCGCTCGGTGTGCTCGGGCAGCGCCACCTTGGGGTAGTAGCGGTCGGCCTCGCCGGCGACCAGGCCGGGCAGTTCGTCGCCCTCCTGCAGGCCCGTACCGTCCCAGAGCCAGTGCGCGGTGTGCCGGGCGATCAGCGGGACGGGCGCGGCGACCCGGCCCGAGTACTGCAGGCCGAGCACCTGCTGCTCGGGCTCGCCGGCGTCCCGCCACAGCGCGCTGGCCGAACCGGGCACCCCGACGGCCGGGCTGCCCGGCTGGACCTTCTGCCGCTTGCGGCAGTTGAGCAGCCGGTTGGGTTCGCCGGAGGCGGCGGCGGTCAGCTCGACCCGCCAGTACATGGTGTTGGCGGACAGGAACACCAGCGAGGTGCCGTCGTCCCTGGCCTGCTCGACGGCCCGGCGCATCGGCTCGGACCAGTACTCGTCGTGGCCCGGGAAGATCAGCGCCCGGTGCCGCCCCGGGTCGACCAGGCCCGCGTGCAGGTCGGTGGCGGTGGCGTAGGAGAGGTCGTAGCCGTAGCGCTCGGCCCAGCGGATGAAGTCGTAGGCGTGGCCGACGTGCAGCGGCAGCCCGGCGGTGGCGTGCGGGCGGTCGAAGGAGACCGTGACGGCCGCCTCCGGCTCGCCGACCAGGCCGCCCAGGCCGTCCCAGGCGTGGTAGAGGCTGGCGCCGCTGCGGCCGTCCTCGGGGAACAGGTTGTAGGCCTGCCAGGTCACGTCCGGGACCACCAGGAGCAGCTCGGCGGCGTGCTCCCGGTCCTCGAAGTCCCGGACGGTGAACGGGATGTGGCTGCGGTGCAGCATGTCCGCGGTGGTCAGCACGGCGACGTACGCGCCGGGCTTCCAGTGCACCGGGATCTGCAACCGCCAGGAGTGCCACCAGTGGTGGCAGGAGACCGTCCGCTCGACCACCAGCGGGGCGGGCTGGGCCAGCCCGGCGATCAGCGGGCTGGACGTCATGTGGCGGGCGCCGTCGCCGCCGTAGTGGCCGATCCGCCAGACGTCCACGGTGAACTCGCGGGGCGGGTTGACGGTGACCCGGAAGTCCACCGAACCACCGGGGCGGATCACCCCGGCCGAGGCGAAGCCCTTGATCTGCTGGTCCACGTCGTTGGCGCTCTGCGGGGTGCCGACCGGCGGCTTGGGCCGGGCGCCGACCGCCAGCGGCCGCTGGCCGGGCGCGTTCACCGAGACGTACCAGGGGACGGCGCCCTCGGCGCCGGCCAGGTACTGGTCCGGGCTGCGCAGCCAGGGCAGCGGGCCCTGGCCGAAGGGGTCGGAGACGCTGTAAGCGTGCGTTCCGGACTCCCAGCGGCGGTTGAGTTCCGTGCCCACGCGCCCCTCCCAGGTGCACTTCCGCCCGGTTGGCACGTGCCCCCCGGATGTGCGTGCGGTCTAATACACCACAGAGTGCTGGCGCTCCGTCACCCTGTGGTCGCAATTGGTGCCGGGAATCTCACGCCCTCCCCCGGCCGGGCCTCCGGCCTGCGAAGACGGCCGCCCGCCGGTCGGTTTGGGGGCGCGCGCCGGAGCGCCGAGCGCCGCCTGTCCGGCTCACAACCGGACGGGTTTCTCCAGACGGACGTCGGCGGCGTCCAGCCAGGCCCGCAGCGGGCCGTCCTGGCCCTGCTCGACGGCCTGGGCGACCGGCCCGGCCAGGTCGGTACGGCGGATCCCGCCCAGCAGCAGCACCGGACCGTCCAGCCAGTCCAGGCCGGGCGCGCCGCCCGCGGTGTCCACGGCGGCGCAGCAGACCATCGCGGTGACGTGGTCGACCAGCAGGTCACGGCCGCTGCGGGCGGTTTCGAGCAGCGGGGCCGGGGCGGTCGTGCGGGCCAGCTGGGCGGCCAGCGCGGCGGCCAGCTGCTCCCCCTCGCCCTCGGCGAGCCGGACCAGCAGCCGGGTGAGCGTCGGGGAGCCGGGGCGGGCCTGCGGGGCGAGCCGGTCCAGGGCGGTCTGGAGGGCGGCAGCACGGGCCCGCCAGCCGGCGTCCACCACGTCGGCCGGGTAGTCGGTCCACTCCAGCTCGTGCCAGGCCCCGGCGGCCGGGCTGCCGAAGAACAGCTCGGCGGCGAGCCGGGAGACCGCCCGGTCGACGGTGCCGGGCTCCTCCAGCAGGTCGCAGGCGGGGCGGTCGCCGAGCCGGGTGCCGTAGCCGTCGGCCAGGCGGTCGCGCCGGGACAGCTCGGTGAGGGCGGAGACGACGCCGGCGTTGAGATGGGCGGGGTGGCGGCCGAGCCGCCAGGCGGGCAGCGCGACCCGGGTGAGCAGCCGGTCCCAGCCCGCGTAGGCCAGGCCGACCTGCTCCTGGGCGGCGATCCGCAGGCCGTAGTCGACCGTCCTGGCCTGCTCGGAGGCCCAGCTCGCGACGGAGCGCTCCAGCTCGGCGGCGTGGCCGCGGCAGGCACCGAGCAGCCGGCGGGTGATCCCGCGGGTGATCCGCTCGGCGAGCGCGGCCGGACCGCGGCGCTCCGGCCGGGGCGGGCCCGCCAGGGTGCCGCCGCCGAGGCCGGGGGCGGCACCCTGGCCGGAGTCCAGGCTGGCGTCCAGGCTGCGCAGGAAGCGACGGGCGGCGGCGATCTCCGGGTCGGCGGAGGCGGCGGTGCCGGCCACCACGGGGGCGAGCAGGGCGCGCAGTTCGCCGGCCCGCATCCACCACAGGAAGGGCGAGCCGATCACCAGGACCGGACCGGGCGGCTCGGGGTGCGGCCGCAGCGGGCGGGCCCGCCGAGCCTGCGGCACGTCCTCCAGCCAGCTGTCGCAGTCCGGGGTGAGGGCCACCGCGGAGGGCGCGGGCACGTCCAGCCGGTCGGCGAGTTCGTCGATCAGCCGGTACAGCTCGGGCGCCTCGACGCGTTTCAGCGGGACGGCCGGGGTCCGGGGCGGGACGGCCCGGTGGTAGGCGCGGGCGGTCAGCCCGGCCACCAGGAGGGTCAGCGCGGCCACTGCGCAGACCGCCCAGCGGGCGGCGTCCCACCCGGCGGCGTCGGAGGAGCCGGGTGCGCCGATCCGCCCGGTGAACCGACCCGCGAGCAGGACCACCGCGACGGCGGCGGGCATGACGGCGGCGGCCAGGGCGAGACCTCGGACCCGCAGGACCGCCTGGGCGTGAGCGCGCGCGGTGTCGACTGCGGCCATACGGTGCGGCACCCCCTTCGGAGCCCTCGGGCGCCCGGCGACGGGCCCTGAGCCGACTCGAAACGATCAGTTCCGACCGGGAAGCGGAGGCGTCCGATCCCCGGTAGTGCATGCTGTGTGGCGCTTCTGCCATGTTCGACGCACCGGCCCGGGTGGGTGTTCCGGATCGCCCCGGTTTCCACTCGTCCCGGTGACACCGCCCGGATTCCGGACGGTCACGACCGGTCCGGTGCGAAGCACCCGGGCACCCGCCCGGCCGGACGCCGTCCAGCATCCCCCCGTGGGAACACCGCTACCCGGCGGCGACCCCGGCGCACGGCCACGTCGCACTGCGATCCAGCGCACCATAAGGCCGGGCGCCCGGCTACGTCAGCCGGATGCGGGTGCTGTCACCCGATGGGCTGGAATCCGACCGCCGAACGGTGCGCCGGCCCCCGGAGTCACTCCCGCCCCGGAAACGCCGCAGGGCGCTGCGTCCATGGGGGGAAATCCCACGGTGCGCGGCGCCCTGCGGGCGGAGGCGGGGCAGGGCCTACTCGGTGGCTGCCTTCAGGGCGATGTCGGTGCGGTGCTGGCCGCCCTTGAGGGTGATCCGGTCCACGGCGGCGTACGCGCGGTCGCGCGCCTCCACCAGGTCGGCGCCGGTCGCGGTGACCGACAGGACGCGGCCGCCGGCGCTCAGCACCCGGCCGTCCTCGTCGGCCCTGGTACCGGCGTGCAGGACGAACGCGGTGCCGTCGGCCTCGGCCTCGGCCAGGCCCTCGATCGGGTCACCGGTGCGCGGCGCGGCCGGGTAGCCCTCGGAGGCGACGACCACGGTGACGGCCGCGCCCTCGTCCCAGCGCAGCGGCTCCAGCTGGTCCAGGGTGCCGGTGGCGGCGGCCAGCAGCACGGCGGCCAGCGGGGTGCGCAGCCGGGCCAGCACGACCTGGGTCTCCGGGTCGCCGAAGCGGGCGTTGAACTCGATCACCCGGGTGCCGCGCGAGGTGAGCGCGAGGCCCGCGTACAGCAGGCCGGAGAACTCGGTGCCCCGGCGGCGCAGCTCGTCGACGGTCGGCTGCAGGACGCTCTGCTGGACCTCCTCGACCAGCCCGGCGGGCGCCCACGGCAGCGGCGAGTAGGCCCCCATGCCGCCGGTGTTGGGGCCCTCGTCGCCGTCCAGCGCGCGCTTGAAGTCCTGCGCGGGCTGGAGCGGGACGACGGTGGTGCCGTCGGTGATCGCGAACAGCGACACCTCGGGGCCGTCCAGGTACTCCTCGATGACCACGCGCTCGCAGGAGGCGGCGTGCTCCAGCGCGGCCGCGCGGTCGGAGGTGACCACCACGCCCTTGCCGGCGGCCAGGCCGTCGTCCTTGACCACGTACGGCGCGCCGAAGGCGTCCAGCGCCTCGGCGGCCTCGGCCGGGGTGGTGCAGACGTAGGAGCGGGCGGTGGGCACGCCGGCCCCGGCCATCACGTCCTTCGCGAAGGCCTTGGAGCCTTCCAGTTGGGCGGCTTCGGCGGACGGGCCGAACACCGGGATGCCGACCGCGCGCACGGCGTCGGAGACGCCCGCGACCAGCGGGGCCTCCGGGCCGACGACGACCAGGGCGGCGCCGAGCCGCACGGCCAGGTCGGCGACCTGCGCGCCGTTCAGCTGGTCGACCGGGTGGACCGTCGCCACCTGCGCGATCCCGGCGTTGCCCGGGGCACAGTGCAGCTCGGAGACAGCGGGATCTTGGGACAGAGAGCGGCACAGGGCATGTTCGCGGGCGCCGCCGCCGATGACGAGGACCTTCACGCTTGGCAAGGGTAGTCGGTGGCCAGTTCCGGCCGCTCTCCGGTCCCGTCCGATCCTCCAGTCGGGGAGGTCCGTACGCCGAGGATGTCGGAGAAACCTCCAACTCGGACCGGCTCGGTGCGCACCGGGTGCCCGAGTCAGGACGGCGGGTCACCGGACCCTCCCTCGGACGGGTGAAATCTCGCCGCCCCCCGCATCCCTTCCACCTCGGGCTCCGGTGGCCGAATCCGGTAACGATCACCGGGGAAGCGACCCCATGGTCAGCCATTTGGCGGTAAGAAGTGCTGTTGGACAACCAACGGCAGACGCCGCGTCAGCCGATGGACCGCCAGACCGCCAGACCCAGCAGTCCGCCCGCCACAGGGAGCCCCACAGGTGAGCCAGCCGGAAATGCAGCCCGAGGAGAGTGCCTGGGGCAAGGAGATCGGCGAGGAGGACCCGCCCGCCGCGACCATCGCCCGCCAGGCGTCCACCCGCCGACGGACCGATCTGAGCACTCGACAGTTCCCCCTCGGGGACTGGGGCGAGCCGGCCGAGCGCCTGGAGGAGCTGTACCGCTGGTCCGAGGAGCGGGCGGTCGAGGCGATCGAGTGGTACCGCAAGGACCGGATCTGGAAGCGCCGCTGGGCGCGCCTGCTGCGGTTCGGCACGGCCGGCTTCGCGGTGGGCGGGGTGACCGCGCCGCTGGTCGACCTGACCGGCGCGGTCTCGCACGGCACCAGCTGGGGCTACGTCGGCCTGGCCCTCGCCGCCGCCTGCTACGGCACCGACCGGGTGTTCGGCCTCACCTCCGGCTGGATGCGTGACGTCAGCACCGCGCAGGCGCTGCAACGCCGGCTGGAGGCCTTCCAGTTCGACTGGGCGTCGGAGTGCGTGCGCGAGGTGCTCGGCCCGACCGAGGGCACCGCGGGCGAAGCCGCCGAGCGCTGCCTCGGCGTGCTGCGCCGGTTCTGCGAGGACGTCTCGGACATGGTCCGCACCGAGACCTCGGAGTGGATGCTGGAGTTCCGCGCGTCCATGACCCAGCTGCCCACCCAGGCCCCGGGCACCTGGGGCGGGCGCAGCGAGAACGGGGTGGGCGCCCAGGTGCGGGTGCTGCCGCCGCCGGGCACCCGGCCCACCATGCCGCGCCAGCGGCCGCCGGAGGGGCCGCTGCGGTAGCGGGCGGGAGGGCCGCCTGCCGTGGCGGGCGGGAGGATGCAGCGGGCGGCGCCTCGGGCGGAAGGCGGCCGGGCGCCTCAGGCGAAGACCACCATCGAGCCCTGGGCGAGGCTGCGAGTCGCCGCCGCGTACAGGCCCGCCCACGCGTGCCGCTCGCGAGCGAAGGGGTGCAGGTCGTCCAGCGGCGGCCCGAACGGCTGCTCCAGGCCGGTCGGGCCGAGCGGCCGGGTCGGGCCCGGCGGGTTGAGCGGGTCGAGGCCCAGCGCCGGGGCGACGGCCTGCAGTTCGCGCAGCAGCCCGTGGCTGGAGCCGAGCGGACCACCGGAGGCGAGCAGTGCGTCGTCCACCAGCGGCGCCGGGAACTCTATCGGCACGTAGGCACCCGCGTGGTCGAAGTGCCAGACCAGGTGCGACTGTTCGGCGCTGCTCTCGAACATCTCCAGCAGCTGCTCGTAGTCGCCGCCAAGCGAGTCCACCGGCGTGATGTCCAGCCCGGTGAGGCCCAGCAGGTAGGCGCGGCGCAGGAAGTGCAGCGAGTCGTAGTCGAAGGCGGCTATCGGCTCGACCGCCCCGCTCAGCCCCGGCACGTACTGGTAGACCGGCACCTCGGGCAGCCCGCGGGAGGCCAACACCGAGTTGTAGAGGGCGAGATCGTCCCTGAAGGGATTGTCGGGGCTGTGGCTCAGCACGTCCACGAGCGGGACGAGCCAGAGGTCGCAGGCCATGGCCGGCAGTTCCTCTCCGGGCGGCGGGGTCGCCCGCAGGACGGGACGACGACGGGGGCGGGGTCGGTACCCGGACGGCCGTTGTGCGGGACGCCCGGTTCGACGACCGCCCACCCTACCGGCCCGGGGCGGGGCGCGGGTCGGGCCGTCCCTGCGGTGCGTCCGGGGGCGGTTCGGGCAGCCGCCGGCCGAACCGGCCGTACGGCACCGAGCGCGGCTGCGGCACCAGGCCGAGGCCCAGCCCGAGTTCGCGGCCGAGCTCCCGGCCGACCTCCCGGCCGACCTCCTCGCCCGGCCGGCGTCGGCCCCTCCCGACCTGGTCGAACGCCTGGCCGGGAACCGGTTCGGCCGCCACCGACGGGACTTCGGCGGACGGGGCCGGCGGCACGGGCTCGCCGCCCAGGAACCCGCCGCCGGGCCCGCCGCCATCGGGCTCGCCGTCCAGGGGTTCGCTATTCAGGAGTTCGCTGTCCAGAGGCTCGCCGTCCAGCGGCTCGTCGTCCAGGGGTTCGTCGTCCAGGGGTTCGGTGAGCAGCCCCAGCACCGTCACCGACTCCAGCGGCCGCCCGGCCAGCCCGGCCAGCAGCCGGGCGGTGTACAGGTTGTACTCGCAGATGATCCGGTGCGCGCCGACCAGGTCCCGCGCGCCGATGGCGTCGACCAGGTCGAGGTGGCGGTCCCAGCAGATCTCGGCCAGGACGGGCAGCTCCCGCAAGTAGGGCGCGGCGAACATCCACGACTGCACCCGCAGCCAGTCCAGGTAGTCGCCGATCCGGCGGTTGCCGATCAGCGCGGCGACCTCCTGCCAGAACCGGCGGTCGCAGCCCACCATCACGTCCAGGTTCCCGGCCCGGGCGGCCCGGACCGCCGCGTCGGCCCGGCGGCGCAGCGAGGGCAGCCTGGCGAGGTCCGGCAGCGCCCGGCGGGCGGAGAACTGGCGGTAGTAGCTGTCGGTGACCAGCACCCGGGACTCGAAGATCTCCAGGAAGTCGTCCCAGCCCAGCTCGGGCACGGTGAACCCGCGGTGGTGCTCGGCCCGCAGCAGGCCCTGCGCACCGAGGTCGACCAGCGCCTCGCGGGCCGGGGTCGCCGAGACTCCGTACAGCTCGGCGATCTCCTTGACGGTGAAGTTGCGGCCGGCCGCCAGCCGGCCGGCCATCATCTCCTCGCGCAGCGCACCGGCGATCTGCTCGCGCAGGCTGTTGCGCTGGATGACGGGACGGGTGTCGCCTGCGCCGTTGCCGGGCATGCGCGCAACCTCCTGGGGCGGGCTGATCAGGCCGCCCCTCGGCGGACCGGCCAACGAGCGGCGGGGAACACGACGAGTGCTCATCTTCTCAAACCCGCCCCGAGAAGGTACAAACCAACCCCCCGGAGGCCTCCGACACCCCCGGACTCCCCCCGCCAGGGCCGTGCCGGGCGGGGCGGGGCCGAGCGGGGCGGGGCCCGGGTCAGCGCTGGACCGGCGCCGGGATCCCCAGCAGGCGGTCCCGCAGCACCGGGAACTCCTCGCGGGCCCTGCCCACCTCGGCCGGATCGAACTCGACGGTCAGCACCTGCTCCTCCGTACCGGCCTCGGCCAGCACCCGGCCCCACGGGTCCACCACGATGCTGTGCCCGGCCTGCTCGACCCCGGCGTGCGTCCCGGCGGTGTTGCAGGCCAGCACGAACGCCTGCTCCTCCACCGCGCGCGCCCGCGCCAGCAGCGTCCAGTGCTCGCGCCGCCGGGCCGGCCAGGCCGCCGGAACCACCAGCAGCTGCGCGCCGGCGTCCAGCAGCGCCCGGAACAGCTCCGGGAAGCGCAGGTCGTAGCAGGTGGCCAGGCCCAGGGTGGCGAAGTCGGTGGCCGCGGTGACGATCTCCTGCCCGGCGCCCATCACCACCGCCTCGCCGCTGTCGAAACCGAAACGGTGGATCTTGCGGTAGGTGTGCACCAGCTCGCCGTCCGGGGCGAACAGCAGCGAGGTGTTGTAGATCGGCCCGTCCGGATCGCGCTCGACGATCGAACCGGCGTGCAGCCAGACCCCGGCCGCCCGCGCGGCCGCCGCCATCGCGTCCGACGTGGGCCCGTCCAGCGTCTCGGCGCCGTCCGACCACAGGTCGTAGGCGAAGCCGCCGAGCGGCCACAGCTCCGGCAGGACCACCAGGTCCGCACCCTGCTGCGCCCGGACCAGCGCGGCGGCCCGGGCCCGCCGTTCGGCGGGCGGCTCGGCGTCGGAGACCCCGAGTTGGATCAATGAAGCGCGCACAGTACCACCGTCCACGGCAAGAGACCTACGATCGTCACCCGAAAGCGCTGCCCAGCTGTCTCCCGGCAGCGTAACGTGCGGTTAGCTTGTGCGCCCGGAAGCCGGACCATCCCGGCCGACCGGGGAGGCCGGGCGCAGAGGGCAAGGAAGCTGACGGAGGGCCGGAGATTCCCGTGACGGACAACCAGACCGTGCAGGCTTACACGGAGGCGTGGGCCCAGAGCATCGAGTCCATATCGGAGCTGGTCGCCCCCCTCCCCGAGGGCTCCTGGAACCGGGCCACCGAATGCCCCGGCTGGTCGGTCCGGGACGTCGTCTCGCACATCATCGCGGTCGAGTCCGAACTCCTCGGCGACCCCCGCCCGATCCACTCCCTGCCACGTGACCTTCGCCACGTCACCACCGACTTCGCCCGCTACATCGAACTGCCGGTCGACAAGCGCCGCTGCCACACCGCGCTGGAGATGACCAGCGAGCTGGAGTACACGATCATCCGCCGCTCCCGGGCGCTGCGGAACGCCAAGCAGATGCCCCTGGAGCCGGTGCGCTGGCCGGGCGGCCCGAACAGCCGCGACGTGCCGTACCACGAGCTGCTGCGCCTGCGGGCCTTCGACGTCTGGGTGCACGAGCAGGACCTGCGCCGCGCCCTGGGCACCCCCGGCAACCTCGACTCCCCGGCCGCCCTGATCGCCCGGGACGTCCTGCTGGGGCTGCTGCCCAAGGCCGTCGCCCACCAGGCCGGCGCCCCGGCCGGAACGGCCATGGTCCTGGACGTCACCGGCCGCGTGGAGTTCCTGCGCACCATCCGGGTCGACTCGACCGGCCGCGGCACCGTCGACGAGTCGATCAGCCTGGCCCCCGACGTCCAGCTCACCATGGGCTGGGAGACCTACCTCCGGCTCGCCTGCGGCCGCGGCCGCCCCGGCCCGGTCACCATCGACGGCGACAAGGAACTCGCCGACCGCGTCCTGTCCGCCTTCGCGGTCACCATCTGACCCCAGCCACCCCACAGCGCACGCCACCCGGCGTACACGCACGAGTGCGCGCCGGGTCGGCACCACTCGCGCATCCATCCGTCAATCCAGCACCAACACCTCACCCGTTCGACCTCGTTGTTCCGGGCACTCCCACCATCACCCGGAAGAAGGAGAAACGTCCCCATGGACGACGAACAGCAGCAGATGACTCTGGTCCGGTCCAGCTTCCCGGTCACAGGCCAACCGATCAGAGTCGTGATGATCGACGGACAACCGTGGTTCGTCACAGCGGACGTGTGCACGATTCTCGATCGAGGCAGCGCAAGCCGCGCGAGCAAGACCGTGGATCCCAAGGACACTCGCACTGTCGATATGCGATCCGTATGCCTGACTAAAAGTCAGGCATACGGCGTTTCCGCAGGTGGGAAGCTGTACAACGGCGGAAATCCCTTCCTGAACCTCGTCAACGAGGCCGGCTTGTACAGCCTGCTGATGAGGTCCAACAATCGGTCATCCAAGCCGTTCAGGGACTGGGTCACCCGCGACCTCCTTCCCTCCGTCCGTCGCGGGGACACCGACATCCCCATCCAGCAGCGACGGATGGCGGAGACCCTGACCGAGGCGATCGGGCAGAACGTACGGATCGTCGCCGAGATCAACCACGAGGACTGGCCCGGCCTGACCGTCCACTCGGACGGGACGGTCCACTGCCAGCACGGCGAGATGGTCCTCCACCTGCCGAACCGCGAAGAGGACAGCGGACCACCGTTCGGCGCCTACTTCGCCTGCCCAGGCGAGGAACGGGTCGGAATCCGGGCCAGCCGGATCGTCCCCGGCTGCCCCAAACTGAAGCTGGTGGACCTGATCCGCATGCGGCGCGAAGCACTACCCAGGTCGGACCGTGAACCCGAGCCCGATCGCGGGCTCATGTACGCAGAAGTGAACGACGGCCACATTGGCCGCATCTACGGGACGCCGCCACAGCTCGCCGAACTGCTGCGTGAGTACCGGCGCTGAACCACCGATGCCGTATACCGGGGGCATGACGCTCGAGACCCTCGCTGAAAGCTAGGGTTACGAGGTTTTCGCAGGTCAGAAACCCTACGCCCCCGCCGCCACAACCTTCCAACGCAGACGCAGGAGCTCGCCGACCGCGTCCTGCCCGCCTTCGCGGTCACCATCTGACCCCGACCGCCCCACAGCGCACGCCACCCGGCGTACACGCACGAGTGCACGCCGGGTCGGCACCACTCGTGCATCCATCCGTCAATCCAGCACCAACACCTCACCCGTTCGACCTCGTTGTTCCGGACACTCCCGCCATCACCCGGAAGAAGGAGGGGCGTCCCCATGGACGACGAACAGCAGCAGATGACTCTGGTTCGATCGAGCTTCCCGGTCACGGGGCAACCGATCAGAGTCGTGATGATCGACGGACAACCGTGGTTTGCCGTGGCGGACGTGTGCCGAGTCCTGGGCCGACGCAATCCGACCGATGCAGTCAAAGGGCTGGAGCCCCACCAGCACAGCACTGTCGACCTACGGTCGGTAACCATCGCCCAAGGTGATGGTTACGGCGTTTCCACAGGTCAGAAACCCTACCGGCAGGGAAATCCGTTGCTCGGCGTGGTGAGCGAGGCAGGACTGTACAGCCTCCTTATGAGGTCGGAGAAGCGCTCTGCTCGACCCTTCCGAACCTGGGTTACCGACGAGCTGATCCCCTCCGTCCGCCGCGGGGACACCGACATCCCCATCCAGCAGCGACGGATGGCGGAGACCCTGACCGAGGCGATCGGGCAGAACGTACGGATCGTCGCCAAGATCGACCACGAGAACTGGCCCGGCCTGACCGTCCACTCGGACGGGACGGTCCACTGCCGCCACGGCGAGATGGTCCTCCACCTGCCGAACCGGGAGGAAGACAGCGGGCCGCCATTCGGCGCCTACTTCGCCTGCCCAGGCGAGGAACGGGTCGGAATCCGGGCCAGCCGGATCGTCCCCGGCTGCCCCAAACTGAAGCTGGTGGACCTGATCCGCATGCGGAACGCGGCGCAGCAGAAGTCCCCACCGGATGACGGGCTCATGCACGCGGAGCTGCACGGCGCCCGGATCTACGGGACACCGCCGCAGATGGCCGAGATGTTGCGGGAGTACGGGCGCTGATCCGCCGGTGCCGTATACCCTCAGAAATTCTGAGACTAATCGCGTTTCCGCAGTTCAGAGACCCTACGCCCCCGCCGCGACCTTGCGGCGCAGGCGCAGGATCATCGCCGTGCCGACCGCCAGCGGGACGTACTGCCAGCAGAACGCCCAGCGGAAGGCGTCGGCCGAGTAGGAGTCGGTGCCGGCCGGGGAGAGGCCGTCCAGGAGGACGCCGATGCCGAAGAGGGTGATCATCGTGCCGATGAAGCCGCCCATGTTGACGATCCCGGAGGCGGTGCCGAGGCGCTCCACCGGGTTGCGGGCGCGGGCGTAGTCGAGGCCGACCAGTGAGGCCGGGCCGTTGCTGCCCATCACCACGATGATGGCGGACAGCAGCCAGATCGGCGGGTGTCCGCCGGGCCAGCCCAGGACGAGCGCCCAGCCGAGGGCGGTGGCCGTGATGACGGTGAGGACGATCGGCATCCGGGCTCGCGCCGAGACGGAGAGCACCCGGCCGAACAGGAAGCCGAAGGCCATGTTGCTGAGCACCAGCAGGGTCAGCATTCCGCCGGCCGCGGCCCGGGAGAGGCCCTGCGCCTCCACCAGGTAGGGCAGGCCCCAGAGCAGGCCGAAGGCGTTGCCGGGGAACTGGGTGGTGAAGTGCACCCAGAGCCCGAGCCGGGTGCCCGGTTCGCGCCAGCACGCTCGGACCTGTCGGCCGACGTTCGGCCGCGGCGCGGGCGGGTGTTCGACCGGCCGTACGGCGGCGGCCGGGGCCTCCTTGAGGAAGAGCGCGACCAGCGCGAAGACCGCGACGCCGAGCAGGGCGATCGCGGTGAAGGTGGGTGTCCAGCCCTCGCGGTGCAGGGCCTGTGCGAGCACCACGGTGGTGATCAGGTTGCCGCCCATTCCGGCGAGGCCGGTGAGCTGGGCCACGAACGGGTTCCGGGCGGCGGGGAACCATCGGGCGGCGAGCCGCAGCACGCTGATGAAGGTCATCGCGTCGCCGCAGCCGAGCACCGCCCGGGAGGCCAGCGCGGGGGCGAAGGAGGAGCTGAACGCGAAGGCCAGTTGGCCGAAGCTCAGCAGGACGACGCCGATCAGCAGCACCCGGCGCGGCCCGATCCGGTCGACGAGCAGGCCGACCGGTATCTGCATGGCCGCGTAGACCAGCACCTGGAGGATCGAGAAGGTGGAGAGCGCGGAGGCGCCGATGCCGAAGCGGTCGGCGGCGTCCAGTCCGGCCACGCCGAGGCTGGTGCGGTGGATCACCGCGAG
Source organism: Kitasatospora sp. NPDC059812 (assembly GCF_042732075.1). Taxonomy (NCBI): domain Bacteria; kingdom Bacillati; phylum Actinomycetota; class Actinomycetes; order Kitasatosporales; family Streptomycetaceae; genus Kitasatospora; species Kitasatospora sp. NPDC059812. The sequence goes on along the minus strand of NZ_JBHWIO010000013.1, from coordinate 39,151 downwards.
GATGTAGACGCTGACGCCGATGGACCAGGCGAGCCAGGCCGCGCGCCCGCCGGGCGGGGACGGCGCGGGGGCGGCCGACGGCGGCGAGTCGGCGGTTCGGGGAGCGGGGACGGACAGGGGTGCGGCTGAGCGGGCGGGCTCCACGGTCATAGTGCGACCAGACTAGTCATCCCATGATGGGACGCCCAGTGCGGGGTGCGGTCGATCGTCTACGGACCGCGGATTCCACGGATTCCGCGGACCGGGCATCAGCCGGTCACCGTCCAGGACACCGACCGGGTCATGTAGCGGTCCCGGAAGGCCTCGTCCCGCACCCAGTCGGTGGTGTCCCGGACGGTCGCCGTGACGGTGGCCGTCCGGCCCGGGGCCAGGTTCAGCTGGTCGGTGTCGAGCCAGGTGCCGTCGGCGGCCTGCGGCGTCACCGCGACGCCGTCCACCTTCCACTCGACCTTCAGCTGTCGCGGGCCGGTCAGCGGCACCGGCCGGACGTTCAGCCGGGGGTGCCCGCTCACCTCGCCGGGCGGCGGCGACGGGGCGTCGGTGGGCCGGATCCTGCGGTACAGCTCCTCCATGATCGCTTCGCGCGACGGCAGGTTGTAGGCGCTGCCCAGGGTGCGCATCACCGAGTCGGGGGTGGGCCGGTAGAGGCCGTTGGCGCTGCGGTAGGCGCCGACCGTCCCGGCGCCGTCCGGGGACTGCGCGCCCAGCCAGCGCCACCACTTGGTCTGCTTCTTGCGCATGTCGTCGGCGTCGAGGGTGGCGAGGTTCGGGTACTCGGCGTCGTCCGGGGCGCTGTCGTACTCGTCGCCGAGGTCCCCCACGGTGTGTCCGATCTCGTGCTGGATGATCCGCCCGGCGTCCGGGCTGCCGCCGGCCAGGGTGGTCACCCCGGTGCCGCCGGCGCCGCCGTACTCGGTGGAGTTGGCCAGGGCTATCAGGTACTGCGGCCCGGAGCTGTCGCCCGCGTACCGGGCGGTGGCGGATTCGTCGGCGCAGAGCAGCCGGGCGGTTCCGTCGCACCAGAAGTGCATGCCGAGCGGGGTGGCGGGGTTGCGGCCGCGGCTCTCGGTCTCGGCTATCCCGGAGACCGGGGAGACCACTTCGACCCGCCGTATGTTGAAGAACCCCTGGTAGGTGCGGAACGGCTCGATGGCCATCAGCGCGTGCCAGGCCCGGTCGACCTGCTGTCGGAACAGGTCCTGTTCGGTGGCCGTGTAGCCGTCGCCGAGCAGGACCAGGGTGATCCGGTTGGCCGGGTCCCCGGTGCGGCGTATGTCGACGGTGGGGGCGGCCGTGACGGTCCGGCGGTCGGCGCGCTGTGCGCTGTGCGGCGGGACCGCCCGGTCGGCGGGGGCGCCCGGCCCGATCACGCCGAACGGCGAGGGGCCGACCAGTTCCAGGGCGGCGGGGAGTACGGCGGTGGACACCAGCACGAGCGCGGCCAGACTCCGAACGAGACGGCCAGGGTTGCCAGGTGGCATACGGGTGCGTCCTCGGGGTTCCGGTCACCCGGCGTAGCCCGGGTGGTGGAGCGAAGACGTACCCGGACGGGTGTGTCACCCCTACCGCGCGCCGAAAATGTCACCGACCTGGCCGAATGACCCTCACCTCACCAGTCATCCCAATGACTGGAATATGGCCGATGACAGGCCCCTCGTCAGCGCCTGCGGAGGTTCAGCACCAGGTGGGTGCCGAGCCCGAACAGCAGGCCCCAGAAGGCCGAGCCGATCCCGAACAGGCTCATCCCCGAGGCGCTGGCCAGGAAGGTCACCACCGCCGCGTCCCGCCCCCGCTCGTCCGCCACCGCCGCCGCCAGGCTGCCCTGCAGCGAGGCCAGCAGGGCGACCCCGGCGATCACCGCGATCAGTTCCTTCGGCAGGCCGGTGAACAGGCTCACCAGCACCCCGCCGAAGCTGCCCACCAGCACGTACAGCACGCCCGAGGACATCCCCGCGACGTAGCGGCGGCGCGGGTCGGGGTGGCTCTCCGGGCCGGAGCAGATCGCCGCCGTGATCGCCGCCAGGTTCACCCCCGGCGAGCCGAACGGTGCCAGCAGCAGCGACACCACACCGGTCGACCCGATCAGCAGCCGGTCGTCCGGCCGGTAGCCGAAGGCCCGCATCACCCCCAGGCCCGGTGCGTTCTGCGAGGCCAGCACCACGATCGTGAGCGGCAGCGCCAGCCCCACCGTGGCCGCCCAGGAGAACCCCGGCACGGTGAACACCGGCCGGGTCGGCCCGCCCGCGCCCAGGTGCAGCGGGAGTCCGACGGTCAGCGCCGCCAGCACCCCGCCCACCAGCAGCGCCACCGGGACGGCGTACCGCGGGGCCAGCCGCTTGGCCAGCAGGAAGGCCGCGAGGCTGCCGACCACCAGCACCGGCGCGCCGTGCACGGCGCCGAAGATCCCGGCGCCGAAGGAGAACAGGATGCCCGCCAGCATCGCGTTGACGATCCCGGTCGGCACCGCCGCGATCAGCCGGCCGAACCAGCCGGTCACCCCGAAGAGCGTCACCACCACCGCGCTCACCAGGAACGCCCCCACCGCCTCCCGGTACGGGTACGCGCCCAGGCTGGTCACCAGCAGCGCGGCGCCCGGGGTGGACCAGGCGGTGATCACCGGGGTCCTGGTCCACCAGCTCAGCGCGAAGCCGCTCAGCCCGCTGCCGATGGCCATCGCCCAGATCCAGGACGCCGTGTGCGCCGCGTCCAGCCGTCCGGCGGCCGCCGCCGCAAGCACCACCACCAGCGGCCCCGAGAACGACACCGCGATGCAGACCAGCCCCGCCAGCAGCGCCGGCCCCGACACGTCCCGTCGCAGTGACCGGCGCTCCCCGCCCCTGTCCGGCACCGTCTCCGGTCGGACCGTCAGCTCTTCAGTCATTCCGGAAGTATCCCGAACGCCGCGCCGGGGCCCCGGAAAAGTCTTTGAAACCACCTGCAACCCCCGGCGAGGATGCACGTCTGTAGGGATGAAGTCACGTCATGTGCGTGTCCGTCATCGGCTGGTCCTGATCGCCGTCCGCCGGCCTCGCTCCCAGCGCCGGCCGACGGGCGGGCAGAAGCGGAGGGGCCTTCCCCCACACGGCGGTGTGGGGGAAGGCCCCTTCGTGGCTTCCCGTTCGCGACGTCCCGGACCGTCAGCCCCAGGTGATCAGGCGCTTCGGGCGCTCCAGCAGCGCGGCCACGTCGGCCAGCACCTTGGAGCCCAGCTCCCCGTCCACCAGGCGGTGGTCGAAGGAGAGCGCCAGCGTGGTCACCTGACGCGGGACGACCTTGCCCTTGTGCACCCACGGCATGTCCCGGATCGTGCCGACGGCGAGGATCGCGGCCTCGCCGGGGTTGAGGATCGGGGTGCCGGTGTCGACGCCGAAGACGCCGACGTTGGTGATGGTGATGGTCCCGCCCTGCATGTCGCCCGGCGAGGTCTTGCCCTGGCGGGCGGTGTCGATCAGCTCGCCCAGCGAGACGGCGAGGCCCGTGAGGGTCTTGCCGCCGGCGTCCTTGATGTTGGGGACGATCAGGCCGCGCGGGGTGGCCGCGGCGATGCCGAGGTTCACCTGGCCCTTGATGACGATCTCCTGGGCCACCTCGTCCCACTGCGCGTTGATCTCGGGGTGCCGCTTGACCGCGGTGAGCAGCGCCTTGGCGACCAGCAGCAGCGGGCTGATCCGGACGTCCCGGCCCAACTCGCCGCTCTCCTTGAGCCGGCGGACGAACTTCATCGTGCGGGTCACGTCGACCTGGACGAACTCGGTGACGTGCGGGGCGGTGAAGGCCGAGGCCACCATCGCCTGCGCGGTCGCCTTGCGGACGCCCTTGATCGGCACCCGGACGTCGCCCGTCACGGTGACCGGCACCGGCACCGCAGCACCGACCGGCCCGGCCTCGACCGGCGCCGCCGCCGGGGCGGCCTGCGCGGTGGCCAGGGCCGACGCGTGGGCGTGCACGTCCTCGCGGGTGATCACACCGTCCCGGCCGGTCGGGACGACCGCGCGCAGGTCGATGCCGAGGTCCTTGGCCAGCTTGCGCACCGGCGGCTTGGCCAACGGCCGCTCCCCGGCGGGCTGTTCGGCCAGGACGGACGAGGCGGTCGCGACCGGTGCGGCCGGTGCCGGAGCGGCCGGCACGACGGACGCAGCCGGCACGACGGGTGCGGCCGGAGCCGGCGTCGCGGTGACGGTCGTCGTGGTCGTGCGCCGGGCCCGGCGCTGGGCGGTGCCGGTGCGCGGGCCGTAGCCCACCAGCACCTCGCGCCGCTCGGGTTCGGCCGGTTCGGCCGGCGCGGCGGCGGCGACGGACGCAACAGCAGCAGCAGGAGCGGCAGGAGCCGCGGCCCCGGCCTCCCCGGCGACCGCGACCGAGATGATCACGGTGCCGACGTCGACCGTCGCGCCCGCGGGGAAGAAGAGCTGCTCGACGACCCCGTTGAACGGGATCGGCAGCTCCACCGCCGCCTTGGCGGTCTCCACCTCGCACACGACCTGCCCGTCGGTGACGGTGTCACCGGGCTTGACGTACCAGCTGAGGATTTCGGCCTCGGTCAGGCCCTCGCCCACATCGGGCATCTTGAACTCGCGGAGCGAGCGAACTTCGGTGGTCATCTTCGCTCCCCCGGATCAGTACGCGAGTGCGCGGTCGACGGCGTCGAGCACGCGGTCCAGGTCGGGGAGGAAGGCCTCCTCGACGCGGGACGGCGGATACGGCGCGTGGTAGCCGCCGACCCGCAGAACGGGCGCCTCCAGGTGGTAGAAGCACCGTTCGGTGAGCCGGGCGGCCAGTTCGGCGCCCATGCCCAGGAAGACCGGCGCCTCGTGCACCACGACGGCCCGACCGGTGCGCTTGACCGACTCCTCCAGGGTGGTGAAGTCCACCGGGGAGAGCGAGCGCAGGTCGACGACCTCCAGGCGGCGGCCGTCCTCCTCGGCGGCCGCGGCGGCCTCCAGGCAGACCTTGACCATCGGGCCGTAGGCGAGCAGCGTGGCGTCGGTGCCGGAGCGCACGATCCGGGCGTCGTGCAGTCCGAGGTCGGCGGCGTCGCCGACCTCGCCCTTGTCCCAGTACCGGCGCTTGGGCTCCAGGAAGACCACCGGGTCGTCCGAGGCGATGGCCTGCCGCAGCATCCAGTGCGCGTCGTGCGCGTTGGACGGGCTGACCACGCGCAGGCCCGCGGTGTGCGCGAAGTACGCCTCGTGCGACTCGCTGTGGTGCTCGACCGCACCGATGCCGCCCGCGAAGGGGATGCGGATGGTGACCGGGAGCTTGATGTTCCCGAGCGCGCGGGCGTGCATCTTGGCCAGCTGGGAGACGATCTGGTCGAAGGCCGGGTAGACGAAGCCGTCGAACTGGATCTCCACCACCGGGCGGTAGCCGCGCAGCGCCAGGCCGATCGCGGTGCCGACGATGCCGGACTCGGCGAGCGGGGTGTCGATCACCCGTCCCTCGCCGAAGTCCTTCTGCAGGCCGTCGGTGATCCGGAAGACGCCGCCGAGCTTGCCGATGTCCTCGCCCATCAGGACGGTCTTCGGGTCGCTCTCCAGCGACTTGCGCAGCGCGCCGTTGAGCGCCTTGGCAATGCTGAGCTGACCGGCCATCAGTGGTTCTCCCCCGCCTCGAAGGAGGCCGCGTACTGGACGTACTCGGCCCGTTCCTCATCGACCAGCGCGTGCGGCTCGCTGTACACGTGGTCGAAGATCAGGGTCGGGTCCGGGTCGGGCATGCCGCGCACGCCCTCGCGCACCCGCAGCCCCAGCCGCTCGCTCTCGGCGTCGATCGCGGTGAAGAACTCCTCGTCGGCCAGGCCCTCCTTCTCCAGGAGGGCGCGGAGCCGGGCGATCGGGTCCTTGGCCTTCCAGGCCTCGGTCTCCTCGGTGGGCCGGTAGCGGGTGGGGTCGTCGGAGGTGGTGTGCGCGCCCATCCGGTAGGTGAACGCCTCGATCAGCACCGGGCCGTTGCCGCTGCGGGCGTGGTCGAGCGCCCAGCGGGTGACGGCCAGGCAGGCCAGCACGTCGTTGCCGTCGACCCGGACGCCGGGGAAGCCGAAGCCGGAGGCGCGGCGGTACAGCGGGATCTTGGTCTGGGTGGTGGTGGGCTCGGAGATCGCCCACTGGTTGTTCTGGCAGAAGAACACGACGGGCGCGTTGTAGACCGAGGCGAAGGTGAAGGCCTCGTTGACGTCGCCCTGGCTGGAGGCGCCGTCGCCGAAGTAGGCGATGACCGCGTCGTCGGCGCCGTCCTTGCTGATGCCCATCGCGTAGCCGGTGGCGTGCAGGGCCTGCGCGCCGATCACGATGGTGTACAGGTGGAAGTTCTTCTCGTTCGGGTCCCAGCCGCCGTGGTTCACGCCGCGGAACATGCCGAGCAGGTTGAGCGGGTCGACGTCGCGGCACCAGGCGACACCGTGCTCGCGGTAGGTGGGGAAGGCGTAGTCGCCGGTGCGCATGGCGCGGCCGGAGCCGACCTGGGCGGCCTCCTGGCCGAGCAGCGAGGCCCACAGGCCCAGCTCGCCCTGCCGCTGGAGTGCGGTGGCCTCGCCGTCGAACCGGCGGACCAGCACCAGGTCGCGGTAGAGGGCGCGCAGCTCCTCCGGGGTGGTGGTGAGCGGGTAGTCCGGGTGCTCGACCCGCTCGCCTTCCGGGGTGAGCAGCTGTACGAGCTCCGGCTGGGCGTCCTTCCCCGTGGCGCGGAGGGTGTCAGGGACGCCGGGGGCCGCCTTCTTGCGGGCCCTCGCCGTGCTTTTGACGGTCACGTTCACTCCTCGGTCTGTCCGGCCGCCCGGGGTCGCCGGTGACCGGTCCGGTCACCGCCTCGCGGGGCGCGCGTGGGTGTGCGCTCCTACTGCGGGGCAGGTGGTGATCCTGTTCCGACGGCGTCCCTCACGAGAACGTTACCCAGCGTCCGCCCTTGGCGCGCTTGCGCTAGGACGTCCTACTTGTTCAGGGCTTACAACCCCGAGGGTGCCGCGGGCAGCGCGCCGTCGGAAGGGTGGGGGTGACGGACCGCGTGACGCAGCTCTCAATTCGGGCGCCTTCAGGACACCAGCGCACGTTATCCGGGCGCGGGCCCGTACGTAAGGGGGTTCTCGGTATCGGTTTTGGACCGCCCCGGCCGGACCACCTGGCTGCGGCACCAGGGACGATAGGTCTTCCGTACGGTGATATGGGAGGCTTTGGACGTGACTGATAACGGACAAATCAGGGTGTTCCTGCTCGACGATCACGAGGTTGTCCGGCGGGGCGTGCACGATCTGCTCTCGGTCGAGGACGACATCGAGGTGGTCGGCGAGGCCGGCACCGCCGCCGAGGCGCTCACCCGGATCCCGGCGGTCCACCCCGATGTCGCGGTGCTCGACGTCCGGCTGCCGGACGGCAACGGGGTCGAGGTCTGCCGGGAGATCCGGTCCCGGATGCCGGAGATCAAGTGCCTGATGCTGACCTCGTTCTCGGACGACGAGGCGCTGTTCGACTCGATCATGGCGGGCGCGTCCGGCTACGTCCTGAAGGCGATCCGCGGCACCGATCTGATCACCGCCGTCCGGGACGTCGCGGCCGGCAAGTCGCTGCTCGACCAGGTCGCCACCAGCCGGGTGCTGGCCCGGCTGCGCGACGGCGGCGAGAAGGAGGACGAGCGGCTGGCGCAACTCACCAAGCAGGAGCGCCGGATCCTCGATCTGATCGGCGAGGGGATGACCAACCGTCAGATCGGCAACGAGTTGCACCTGGCCGAGAAGACGGTGAAGAACTACGTCTCCAGTCTGCTCGCCAAGATGGGCATGGAGCGACGCACCCAGGCAGCGGCCTTCGTGGCACGGCACCAGGCGGACCAGCAGCACTGACCAGAACAGCGATCACAGAACTGACGACTTGTCAAGGGCCCCCGCACGGGGGCCCTAACCTCTGGCTGTGACTTTCAGCCAGACCCTCTCCTGTTCCCCGGCCCGCCCCGACCTCTCCGCGCCGCCGATAGGGACCCTCAGTCCGCCCGTCCCGCGCGCCGCACTCGCCGAGGTCCTGGGCCGCTACCGGGCGGGGGGGCTGCTGACCGCCGAACCGGTCGCCGAAGGCCTACTGAACCGCGGTTACCGGGTCACCACCGAGACCGGCGCGTACTTCCTGAAGTGCTACGTCGACGCCGCCACCGCCAGCCGCCCGAAGATCGTCGCCCACCACCGGGCGATGGCCGGGCTCCAGGCCCTCGGACTGCCCGTCGCACCCCCGCTGACCTGCGCCGAACGAGCCGGCACGGTGGCCGGCTACGGCGGCCGGCTGTTCGCGCTGTTCCCCTGGGTGGATGGCCGACACCGGCACGGTACCGACCTCTCCCCGCCGCAGTGCGACGCGCTCGGCGCGCTGCTCGGCCGACTGCACGGCGCGCTCGACGACGTGTGCGCCCCCTTCGAACAGCCCCCCGGCTACCGCACCGCCGACCCCCTCGACAGCGCCGACCTCGCCCGCGACCTGCGGCGCCACGCCCGCGACCACCGCCCGTACGGCGACCTGGACGCGCTGGTCGAACGGCGGCTCACCGAACGGCTGGAACTGCTCGCCGAACACGCCCACCGCCGCCCCGCCCCGCAGACCGCCCCGCCCACCGGCTGGACCCACGGCGACTTCCACGGACTCAACCTGCTGTACGGCGACGGCCCCGACGGCGGCCCGGTCGCGGCCGTCCTGGACTGGGACAAGCTCGGCCCGCAGCCGCGCGCCGAGGAGGCCGTCCGCGCCGCCACGCTGCTCTTCAACGACCGGGCGTCCGGCACCCTCGACCTGGTGCGGGTCCGCCACTACTCGCAGTCCTACCGGGCCACCGGGGCCGCCACCGCCGAACACCTGGCCGCCGCCGTCCACCGGGTCTGGTGGGAGCGGCTGAACGACTTCTGGATGCTCCAGTGGCGCTACCAGCGGGCCGACCACCGGGCCGACCCGCTCTACCCCGCCTCGGCCGGCCAGTTGACGTGGTGGTGCCAGGAGTACGAACAGGTCCTGGACGCCTTCGCCAACTGACCGGTGTCAGCCCGGCCCGATCAGGGCGTCGCCGGCGGCTGGGTCGCCGGCGGCTGGGTGGCCGGCGGGTTCGACTTGGTCACCGGCGGCTGCGTGGCCGCCCCCGTGCTGCCGCCGCTTCCCGTGCTCGGGGTGGTCGGCGCCGTGCTGGGCGTGCCGGGCGCCGTGGTGGGGGGCGGGGTGTGGCTGGGGGTCTGGCTGGGCGACGGGGTCGTCGAGTGCTTGCCCGAACCCGGCGACGGCGACATGTTGTTGTTGCCGTTGTTGTTGCCGCCGTTGTTGTTGCCGTTGTTGTTGCCGCCGTTGTTGTAGCTGCCGCCGTTGCTGCCGTTCTCGGTCGGCTGCGTCGGGCGCCGGCTGCCGGTGTTGGACGCGGGCGGGCTCTGCGAGCCGCTCTGGGGCGGCGTGCTGGGCTCGGTCGTGCTGACCGCCGGGAGCGGCGTCGGCGGCACGATGTGCGAGTTCCCGGGTTCGTTGCCGCTGAACGCGAACGCCATGCCGACCCCGGCCGCGAGCAGCACGGCCACTGCGCCGGCCACCCAGGCCCACGGCCCGCGCCGACGGCCGGAGTCGCCGTCGTCGTCGCCACCGTAGGGGCCGCCGGCCCCCGGGTAGGGCGTCGACGGGGTGTGCGGGCCGCCCGGGCCCCCCATCCCCTGGTAGGGCAGCACCGAGGTCTGGTCGCCGGGGCCGATCGCGCCGAAGGCCGCGGTGGCCGCGGTCTGGTCGGGCCGGATCACCTGGGTGGCGTCGGTGTTCCCCTGCCCCGCGGCGGCCAGCCCGGCCGTCGCGCCGGCCCAGCCCGCGCCGCCCGCGCCGTGCATCTCGCGCAGCGCGTGCTGGAGGTGCGCGCGGAACTCGTCGGCGTCCTGGAAGCGGTCGTCCGGGTTCTTGGCCAGCGAGCGCAGCACCAGCTGGTCCAGCCCGACCGGCACCCGGCCGTTGGCCTGCGAGGGCGGCACCGGCATGTCCTGGACGTGCTGGTAGACCACCGAGAGCGGGGTGTCGCCGGTGAACGGCGGGCGCAGCGCCAGCAGTTCGTACAGCATGCAGCCGGCCGCGTACAGGTCGGAGCGGTGGTCGACGGGCTTGCCGAGGGCCTGCTCGGGCGAGAGGTACTGCGGGGTGCCCATGACCATGCCGGTCTGGGTCATGGTGCTGGCCGTGCCGGTCAGCGCCCGGGCGATGCCGAAGTCCATCACCTTGACGGCGCCCGCGGTCGTGATGATCACGTTGGCGGGCTTGATGTCCCGGTGGACGATGCCGTTGCGGTGGCTGTAGGCCAGCGCCTCCAGCACCCCGGCGATGATGATCAGCGCCTGGTCGACCGGCGGCGCGTCCTCGTCCACCAGCAGCTCGCGGACGGTCCGGCCCTCGACCAGCTCCATCACGATGTACGGCGTGGACTCGTCCCCGGCGTACTCCTCGCCGGTGTCGTAGACCGCGACGATCGAGTGGTGGTTGAGCCCCGCGACGGCGTGTGCCTCGCGGGTGAACCGCAGCCGGGCGATGTCGTCCTGGGCCAGCTCGCCGCGGAGCAGCTTGACCGCGACCGTCCGGCCCAGCCGTACGTCCTCGGCCGCGAACACCTCGGCCATACCGCCGCGGCCGAGCCGGTAGGTCAGCCGGTAGCGGCCGTCGCCGACCGTGCCCAGCGGCGCGGCCATGCCGCGGCCGGGGGTCTGCGGGCCGCCGGGCCCGACCGGGGGAAACGCGCTGGTCGCGGCGTCGTTGCCGGGTCCGGGCATCCTCGGCGTCCCGCCGGTCCGGCCGTCAGCTCCGGCACCCGTTCCGTCATCCGGCTGCTGCGTCTGTGCCATCGCTCCTCGCCCCGGGCGTTCGCTCGGATCGCGGTGCCCTGTCGCTTCGTATCCCCGAACGCTACCGCCTCCGGCGCGGGCCCGTGGCACGCCCGAACCGGCCGGAAAGCGTCAGAGCAGGCCATTCCGGTCGACCGGGAGGTCAACCACCAGCACCACTGCGGGCCGCTCACCGGTGGTGTGCCCGGTCTTGGTCTTCGTCTTGTTGTCCTGCGCCTTGTTGACCACGATCGCGATGATGATGCCGGCCAGCACGAGCACGCCGACGATGATCCCGATGACGACCGCGGCCGTCGAACAGCCGCCGCCGCTGGGCGCCTTCGGCTGCTGGTACGGCGGCATCGGCTGCGGCGGCGGGGTGTGCGCCCGCTGCGGCGGGGCCTGCTGCAGGTACTGGGGGTGCGGCGTGTGCGGCCCCTGCGGACGCGGCGGCTGGAAGGCCGGCGGCGGCGTCCGGTACTGCGGCTGCTGCGGCTGCTGCGGCGGCGGCGGCGCCTGCTGGAGGTACTGGGGGTGCGGGGTCTGCGGTCCCTGCGGACGCGGCGGCTGGAAGGCCGGCGGCGGCGTCCGGTACTGCGGCTGCTGCGGCGGCGGAGCTTGCTGCGGGTACTGGGGGTGCGGGGTCTGCGGCGCCGCGTGCACCGAGCGCGGCCCCTCGTTGATCACCAGCGGCGTGCTGGCCTGCAACGGGTGCCCGCTGCCGCCGCCCTTCGCGGCCGCGATCAGCCGCTCCGCCTCGTCCCGCATCGCCGCCGCGCTCTGGAACCGGTGCGCCGGGTCCTTGCGCAGCGCCTGGGCGACGAAGGCGTCCACCGCCGGGGTGACCGACCGGTTGAGGGTGGACGGCGCCGGCGGCTCCTCCTGGACGTGCTTGTAGGCGATCGAGAACGCCGAGTCGCCGTCGAAGACCAGCTGCCCGGTGAGCATCTCGAAGAGCATCACGCCGACCGAGTAGAGGTCGGAGCGGGCGTCCACCGGCTTGCCGAGCGCCTGCTCGGGCGACAGGTACTGCGGGGTGCCGACCACCATGCCGGTCTGCGTCATCGACGTGGCGCCCGGTTCCAGCGCCCGGGCGATGCCGAAGTCCATGACCTTGACGTTGCCCTTGCGGTCGAACATGACGTTGCCGGGCTTGATGTCGCGGTGCACCAGGGACATGTCGTGCGAGGCCTCCAGCGCGTTCAGCACGCCGACGATGACCCGCAGGGCCTCCTCGGTCGGCATCGCGCCGTACTGGGCGACCGCCTCGTTGATCGCCTCGCGCAGGCCCTTGCCGTCCACCAGCTGCATGACGATGTACGGGGTGCTGGAGCCGTCCGGCGCGACGTCCTCGCCGCTGTCGTACACCGTGACGATGTTCGGGTGCTCCAGCCGGGCCACCGCCTGCGCCTCGCGGCGGAACCGCTCCTTGAACGAGGCGTCCCGGCCCAGCTCGTTGTGCATGCTCTTCAGCGCGACCTGCCGGTCCAGCACGCTGTCGTACGCGAGGTGCACCGAGGCCATGCCGCCCTCGCCCAGCAGCCGCTGCAGCACATAGCGGCCGTTGCCCAGGGAGGAGCCTCCGACCGCCGCGTTGCCGTGCTCGCTCATGGTCCTCTGCTCCCCCTCGGCGCGGCCGTGGCGCCGCGACCGTGACGTTCGGTCTCGTCCGTGCGTGGTGGGCCGGGCCCGCGGGCCTGGCGGACCCCTGCCGCGGCGGTACGACCGGCCTGCGACAGGGGTCAGGGTATCGGCTGACGCCGACGGTGATCGGTCCAGGGCCGGTCCTGCCCCCGGACCGCCGGCGCCGTCCGGCGGCGCCCCGGCCCGGGGCGGACCGTCGTGGTACGTCCGGTGTCGGCGGCCCGTTACAGGTACGGGCCGGAACGGATGCCGCGGCCCTGGCCCGGCTCGTCCTCGTCCAGTTCACCGCCGTGCAGACCGGGCGGCAGCGCCCGCCGCATCTGCTCCAGCTGGGCCCGCGCCGCCATCTGCTGGGCGAACAGCGCGGTCTGGATCCCGTGGAACAGGCCCTCCAGCCAGCCGACCAGCTGGGCCTGGGCGATCCGCAGCTCCGCCTCGGTCGGAATGATGTCCTCGTTGAAGGGCAGCGACAGCCGCTCCAGCTCGGCGACCAGCTCGGGGGCCAGGCCGAGCTCCAGCTCCTTGATCGAGCTGGCGTGGATGTCCTTCAGCCGGGCCCGGCTGGCCTCGTCGAGGGGCGCCGCCCGGACCTCCTCCAGCAGTTGCTTGATCATGCTGCCGATGCGCATGACCTTCGCGGGCTGCTCGACCATCTCGGTCACCGGGAGCTCACGCGGCAGGTCGCCCTCGTCCTCGTCCCCCGCCGAGCCGGCGAACCCCTGGCCCACGGGCAGCCCGTCCGGTCCGACGATCAGCACCTTCTGGCCGTCCTGCGACTGCCCGCCCGCGGCCTGGAATGGCTGCTGAAACGAGCGCTCGTTCATCGGATTCGTCATGAACAACATTCTCTCTCACTGGGGTTGGTCGGGCGGAAGCCCCCGTACAACCGCCGTCCTGAGCCACCGCTGACGACGGTACGCCCCCGGGCGCCGCCCCGGAATCCGTACGGATACTCAGCTCCCGGCCCGCCCCGGCCCCCCTGGGGCGTGCACACACCCCTCACGGAACCTCCCCCGCCGCACCCGCCCCGCGACTCAGCCCCGGCGCAGCCGCAACCCGATCAACCCCAGGCCGCAACCGATCAACCCCAGCCCCGCGCCCAGCGGGAACTGGACTGTCGAGGCGTCCCGCCAGCGGGCGGGCAGGACGGCGGGGACGGCGGCGGCGATGGCCTGGGCGGTCGCGGCGGCGGCGTCCGATGCGGCGGCGGCGTTCGGTGCGGCGGCGGCGTTCGGTGCGGCGGCGTCCGCCGTGTCCGGGGCGCCCTGGTCGGCCTCGGGCTGGTCCCCCGCACCGACCTGCCCGGTGCTCCGGTCAGGAACCTGGTCGGGGTTCTGCTCGGGAACCTGCGCAGGGGCCTGCCCGGGAGCCTGCCCGGGAGCCCGGTCCGGGGCGGTGTCGGCGTGCTCGGGCACCCACACCGCCCAGCGTCGGTACACCCGGGCGTCGCCCCGACCGGGGCGCGGGTGCTGCGGCGGCCCGACCGCCGGAACGGCCTCGGGCTCCGGCCCGCCCACGGCGGCGGGCTCGGCGGTGAACGGGGGCGGCGACGACGACGCCGGCCCGACGGCGGCGGCCGCCGAAGCGGCGGCCAGCGGGAGCGTGAGCCCGAGCACGGCCGCCGCGATCAGTCGCTGGGCCCGGCCCGGGCCGGTACGGCGGGTACGACGGTGGTGCGGCGCGGCGGGCAGCGGCCCGAGGAGGTGCGTTGGTGCGGCCACGGTCGGAGGTCCTTCCGACGGCCGACCGCGCGCGGCGGGGTCGGCGGCGGGACAGCTCCGAACCAGCCTCACACAATCCGACGATCAGGGCATTTCGGATGTTCCGCCCCGGGCCGCAGCCCCGCGGACCCGACTCAGGCCCGCAGCACGACCTTGCCGACCTGCTCCCCCGCCTCCAGCGCCCGGTGCCCGTCGCCGGCGTCGGTCAGCGGCAGCACCCGGTCGATCACCGGCTTCACCACCCCGGACTCCACCAGCGGCCACACGTGCTCGCGCACCGCCGCCACGATCGCCGCCTTCTCCGCCAGCGGGCGCCCGCGCAGATTGGTGGCGATCACCGCGGCGCGCTTGCGCAGCAGCGCGTTGAGGTCGAGCTCGCCCTTCACGCCGCCCTGCAGTCCGATGATCACCAGCCGCCCGTTGACGGCCAGCGCGTCCACGTTCCGCTGCAGGTACTTGGCGCCCATGATGTCCAGGATCACGTCCACCCCGGCCCCGCCGGTGGCCTCCTTGACCGCCTCGACGAAGTCCTGCTCGCGGTAGTCGATCGCGATGTCGGCACCGAGTTCGACGCACCGGGCCAGCTTCCCGGCGCTGCCCGCGGTCACCGCGACCCGCGCGCCGACCGCCTTGGCCAGCTGGATCGCCATGGTCCCGATGCCGCTCGCGCCGCCGTGCAGCAGCACCGTCTCGCCGGGCCGCAGGTGGGCGGTGAGGAACACGTTGGACCACACCGTGCAGGCGACCTCGGGCAGCGCGGCGGCCTCCTCGAAGCCCAGGCCCTTGGGCAGCGGCAGCAGCTGTCCGGTCGGCACCGCGACGAGCTGCGCGTACCCGCCGCCGGACAGCAGCGCGCACACCTCGTCGCCGACCGCCCAGCCGGACACACCCGGGCCGAGGGCGGCGATCCGCCCGGCGCACTCCAGCCCGGGGTAGGGCGAGGCGCCGGGCGGCGGGTTGTAGTGGCCCTGCCGCTGGAGCAGGTCGGCGCGGTTGACGGCGGTGGCCGCCACCTCGACCAGGACCTCGCCCTCGCCGGGCACCGGGTCGGGCACCTCCGCCCACACGAGTGCCTCGGGACCGCCGGGTACGGGAATCGTCATCGCATACATGCCCCGAACCTACTGCGCGTCACGGCGAGGAGGGGGCAAGGCCCGCGTCAGCCGGTCGACTTGATCACGATCACCCGGTCGGTGAGCTGGAGCACGGCGGCCTCGGGCTCGCTGTAGTTGAGCACCCGCCGGCCGCGGACCACCGCGACCACCAGGTCCTCGCACGCGCGCGGGCTGTGCCCGGCCTCGGCCCGGGTGACGGGGCGCTCGACCACGTCCAGGCCGTTGCCGTAGGTGAGCAGGTCCTCCATCACCGCGCCGGCGTGCGGGCTGAGCATCGACAGGCCGAGCAGCCGCCCGGCCGAACTGGAGCTGGTGACGACGACGTCGGCGCCGCTCTGCCGCAGCAGCGGGGCGTTCTCATCCTCCCGGACGGCCGCGACCACAGTGGCGCCCTTGTTCAGCTGGCGCGCCGTCAGCGTGACCAGGACGGCGGTGTCGTCCCGTTCCGGCGCGATCACCACCCGGGCGGCGGTGGGCACCTCGGCCCGCAGCAGCGTGTCGGTGCGGGTGGCGTCGCCGACCACGCCGACCAGCCCGTGCCGGGCGGCCTGGTCGATCACCTTGCGCTGCGGGTCGACGACGACGATCTCGTCCTTCTTCACGCCCTGCCCGAGCAGGGTGTCGACGGCGCTGCGGCCCTTGGTGCCGTACCCGATGACGACGGTGTGCTCGCGCACGGTGGACCTCCAGCGGTTCAACCGCCACTGCTGGCGGGTTCGTTCGGTGAGCACCTCCAGCGTGGTCCCGACCAGGATGATCAGGAACACCACGCGCAACGGGGTGATCACGAAGATGTTGGTGAGCCGGGCGCCGTCGCTGTACGGGGTGATGTCGCCGTACCCGGTGGTGGACAGCGTCACGGTCGCGTAGTACGCCGCGTCCAGGAAACTGACCCCGCCGCCCGCGTTGTCGTTGTAGCCGTCCCGGTCGACGTAGACGATCAGCGTCGTGGCGACCAGGACGGCGAGCGCCACCAGCAGCCGGGAGCCGACCTGCCGGACGGCCGGCGCGCTCCGCCGGGCGGGCAGCACGATCCCGGCGTCCGACCACGGCTCGGTCCCCGGGGCGGGCGCACCCCGCAGCCTGCTCATGCGGTCGCCTCCCCGCTGTCGTGGGACGCGCACGCCCCGGTGGGCCCGTTCACGGTGCCTCCAACAGTTCGACGGGTGCGCCGGCCGCCGCGCCGCCGGGCGGTACCACGGCCAGCGCCTCGGCCCGGGCGAGACCGCGCAGCATCGCGGGCCCGTCGAAGGCGAGTGGGACGACGCCGTCGGCGGTGTGCCGGACGGGCAGCAGCCGGGTGTCCACCGGGTGCCCGGGCAGGCCGACGGCGGCGGGTGCGAGGGCCGGGGTGACGGCGGACCGCCCGCTGCGGGCGTGCAGCAGCGGCAGGGCGAGGGTGACCGTCCCGGCGACGGCGGCCAGCGGGTTGCCGGGCAGCCCCACCAGGTGCCGCCCGCCCGGAAGCCCGCCCCCGGCGGGGCCGGCCGACGGGGATGCGGCCGACGGGAGTTCGGCCAGCAGCATCGGGTGTCCGGGGCGGACGGCCACGCCGTCCACCAGCAGCCGGGCGCCGGCCTCGGCGAGGGCCCGGTGCAGGAAGTCGACCGGGCCGGCCGCCGTTCCGCCGGTGGTGACCACGATGTCGGCGGTGGAGTGCCGCAGCGCGTCCCGGAGCAGCCCGAAGTCGTCCCGGACGGCCCGCACTTCGGCCACCTCGGCACCGGCCGCCCGCAGCCAGGGCGGCAGCAGCGGCCCGAGCGCGTCCCGGACCAGGCCCGGACCGGGGACGCCCGAGGCGAGCAACTCATCGCCGAGGACGAGCAGTTCGACCACCGGGCGGCGGCGCACGGCGAGCCGGTCGTGACCGCAGGCGGCGGCCAGGCCGAGCACGGCCGGGCCGACCGGGACGCCACCGGGCAGCAACGCCTCGCCGCGGCGGCACTCCTGGCCACGCGGGCGGACGTCCTGACCGGTGGTCAGCGGGTGGCGGCCGCAGTCGTGCAGCAACGTGCCGTCCGTGCGGCCGTGCTCACGGCGCAGGACGGCGGTGGCGCCCGGCGGCAGTTGGGCGCCGGTGGCGATCTCGACGGCGGCGCCGTCGGCCAACGGCACGGACGCCGCCCGGCCGGCCAGCACCCGCCCGGCGACCCGCCAGGGGCCCGGCCCGGCGACCGCCCAGCCGTCCATCGCGGAGGTGTCGAAGGCGGGCAGGTCGGTCAGCGCGGTGAGCGGCTCGGCGAGGGTGCGGCCGAGCGCCTCGGCGAGCGGCAGCCCGACCGCCGGCAGCGGGCTCAGCCCGGCCCGGCGGGCGGCCTCGCGGGCCTGCGCCCAGCTCAGCACGCCGGGACCGGTCGACGGGGCGGCCACGGTGGTCTGCCCGACGGCGCTCACGCCTCGCCCGGCCCGGCGGCGGCGCTCCAGCGCTCGGCGAGCGCGGCGGTCCGCCGGGCGGCCTCGGCCACGGCCCCCGGCCCGCCGCCCTGCTGGGCGGCCGCGTAGCCGATCAGAAAGGCGGTCAGCGGCGCGGCCGGGCGGGCCACCCCGTGCGCGACCACCCGGGTGAGGTCGAGCAGTCCCCGGACGTCGACGTCCAGGTCGATGCCCAGGTCGGCCCTGACCTCGGCGATCCAGTCTTCCAGCGTGCGCTCCATGCGCCCATGCTGCCTGATCGGCGGTTTCCCCGGAGTGTTCGCCCCGTGTGCGGCGCGCGTCGTTTCCCGCACGGACGCCCGCGCGGGCCGTGCACACGGACCCCGAGGGAGCCCCTACGACCGGTCGCGCTCCCGGGCCTGTTCGAGGTCCTCCCAGGTGTCGCAGTCGTAGGCGACGTTGTCGGTGTCGGCCACCAACTGCCGGGCGAGAGCGCCGGTGAGGCGGCGCAGCGGGAGGCCGGCCGGATCGCCGAGGGCGGCCAGCGCGGTGCGCAGCGGGGCGGTGCGGTAGGCGGCGGCGAGCGGCTGGTCGCGCCCGCCGGCGTCGACCAGGACGGCGGCGTCGACGGCCGGGCCGGCCTCGGCGAGGGCGGTGACCAGCCGGTCGACGGTCCGCCGGTCCAGGAACGGCAGGTCGGCGGCGAGCAGCAGCACGGTCGGTGCGGTGACCAGGTCGAGTCCGGCGGCGACGGCGGCGACCGGCCCGCCGCCCGGCGGCTGCTCCCTGGTCCAGCGGACGCCGGTGCGCGCGGTCGGCCGGCCGGGGCCGACCACGACGGTGGTGCGGGCGCCCGCGCAGGCGGCGAGCACCCGGTCGAGCAGGGTGGTCTCGCCCACGGTCAGCCCGGGTTTGTCGGCCCCGCCGAGGCGACGGGCGGCCCCGCCGGCCGGGACGATCACGTCGTAGGGCGTCATGCGGCCAGTATCCGCCCTACTCGGCTTCGCCCTTCCGGGGCTCCGTGCGCTCCTCGGTGATCTCGTCCTCGACGATCTCCGCCTCGACGATCTCGCCTCCTCGCGCCGCCCGGGCGGTGTTGGCGGCGGCGCCCAGTTCCAGGATGGCCGGCAGCGTCAGCTCCCCGTACCGCTCGTTCATCGCGGTGACCAGTGCCTCCGGGTCGTCCGGGTGCACGGCCAGCAGCCGGTCGAAGTCCTGGAGGTACTCGCCGGTGAAGGCGAGCACCCGGGCGGCGTCGTCGCCCTGGTCGGGGGCGCGGTGGCCGGCGATGACCCGGTCCACGCCGAGGTCGGCGATCCGGCCGAGGTTGTGGCCCCAGGTGGTGCGCTGGGCCGGGGTGGTGTCGGCGGTCCAGACGTGGGTGCCGTTGTAGGCGAAGTCCCCGGCGATCACCGTCCGGATGCTCGGCACGTGGACGACCGTCGAGTCGCCGCAGTCGGCCTGGCCGAGCAGCAGCACGGGGATGACCTGGCGGTCGAGCATGAGGGGCTGCGGCAGCAGCGGGGCGGGGATCAGCGGGTGGTCCGGGATGTCGTCGCCGTAGACCGGCTTCCACTGGGCGACCTTGGCGGCGGCGGTGCGCCGGATGCCGTCGACCACGGCGGGCGCGGCCAGCAGCCGGGCGTCGGGGAAGAGCTTCAGCACCTCCTCGGCGCCGAAGTAGTGGTCGGGGTGGTGGTGGGTGACGACGATGGCGAGCAGTCGGCGGCCCTTGCCTGCGACCCATTCGGCGAGTTCGCGGCCGGCGCTGCGGGTGAGCTGGGCGTCGACCAGGATCGCGGTCCGCTCGCCGAGGATCAGGGTGGAGGTGGCGAAGAAGGCCGATTCGGGGCCGGTGAAGACGGCGACCTCCAGCGGGCGGGCGGGCCGCTCGTGGTCCGGGGCGGCGGCCTCGGCGGCCGTGCGCTCCGCGCCGGCGCCCTCCTCGGGCGGGGACGACGTCACTGGCTGCTCCCTCTGGTCGGCGGTCGGACTTCCTGCGCCCTACAGCATGGGAGTACCGGTGTCGGATTGCGCGGAAGGCGCGCCCGGCGGGGCGCGCCTTCCGGCTCAGGTCACATCGCGGTTCGGACGGCCGGCGCCTTGGCGTCGTGGGCGGCCTGCCCCAGGGCACGAAAACGCCCGGGGCCCGTCCGTCGTGACAGCGGACGGGCCCCGGGCGGTTACGTCGTGGAGGTTACGTCGTGGAGCTCAGCGCTTGATCGCGCCGCGCAGGCGGGCCAGCCGGTCGGAGACGCCCCAGGCGGTCACCCGCCACAGCGCCTCGACGACGATGTTGCGGCTCATCTTGGACGCGCCCAGCTCGCGCTCGACGAAGGTGATCGGCACCTCGGCCACCTTGAACCCGGCCTTCACCGTGCGCCAGGCCAGGTCGACCTGGAAGCAGTACCCGGCCGAGGCCACCTCGTCCATGCCCAGGCCCAGCAGGGTCTCCTTGCGGAACGCCCGGTAGCCGCCGGTGACGTCCCGGATCGGCACGCCGAGCGCCAGCCGCGAGTAGGTCGAGCCGCCGCGGGAGAGCAGCAGGCGCGACTTCGGCCAGTTCACCACCCGGCCGCCCGGCACCCAGCGCGAGCCCAGCACCAGGTCGGCGCCGCGCAGCGCGCCCAGCAGCCGGTCCAGTTCCTCGGGCTGGTGCGAGCCGTCCGCGTCCATCTCGACCAGGACGTCGTAGCCGTGGTCGATGCCCCAGCGGAAGCCCGCGAGGTAGGCGGCGCCCAGGCCCTCCTTGCCCTTGCGGTGCATGACGTGCACGTTCGGGTCCTCGGCGGACAGCTTGTCGGCCAGTTCGCCGGTGCCGTCGGGGCTGTTGTCGTCGGCGACCAGCACGTGGGCCTCGGGGACCGCCGCCCGCACCCGGCCGACGATCCGCTCGACGTTCTCCGCCTCGTTGTAGGTCGGAATGATCACCAGGACCCTGCCGAGATCAGCAAAACTCTGCTGGTTCACGGTCACGTACAAACCTCTCGGCCGATGGCGGGGAGTGTCAGAACACCATCGCCCGCACTCTGGAACGCGGCTCCGCCGGCAGCCCGCCGACGGAGTGACCACGGTGGAAACTGCTGTGCAGGGCGGAGACTACTGCGTCCTGGCATCCTACTACCGCGCCCGGGAACCACCGGTCCGGCCAGGGCACTCCCCTCCGGTACCCGCCGTTTCCTCGCGGGCGACACCGGTCGGCTAGGGTCGATGACCTTGCCCGTGCCCGGACCCCCGCACCGCCGGGCCCGTTGCCCCGACGATCCGGCACACCCGCCACCCAGCGAAGGAGTAGGACCGCGCGCATGGACAGGCTCATCAACACCGTCCGCCCGTACGCCTGGGGGTCGCTGACCGCCCTGCCCGAACTGCTCGGGCAGGAGCCGACCGGCGAACCGCAGGCCGAGCTGTGGATGGGCGCCCACCCCGGCGACCCGTCGCGGGCCGACCGGGGCGAGGGGCCCCGCCGGTTGGACGAGCTGATCGCGGCCGACCCCGAGGGCGAACTCGGCGCCGCGACCGTCGCCCGGTTCGGTCCGGCCCTGCCGTTCCTGTTCAAGATCCTGACCGCGGGCATCCCGCTGTCCATCCAGGCCCACCCCACGATCGCCCAGGCCCGCGCCGGGTTCGCCGCCGAGAACGC
The DNA here is from genome assembly GCF_042732075.1 of Kitasatospora sp. NPDC059812. NCBI lineage: Bacteria > Bacillati > Actinomycetota > Actinomycetes > Kitasatosporales > Streptomycetaceae > Kitasatospora > Kitasatospora sp. NPDC059812. Next base: position 17,857 of record NZ_JBHWIO010000013.1, on the reverse strand, counting down.
CCTCGGCATCCCGCTGGACGCCCCCGAGCGGAGCTACCGCGACGCCAACCACAAGCCCGAGATGGTCTGCGCGCTGGGCGCCTTCGAGGGGCTCTGCGGCTTCCGGCGGCCCGCCGAGGCGGCCAGGCTGATGGCCGGGCTCGCGGTGCCCGGGCTCGGCCCGCTGATCGACCTGCTGGCCGTCGAGGACGAGGCCGAGGCGCTGCGCGGCACGCTGGCCGCCATCCTCACCATGGACGGGAAGGCCGCCGAGGAGACCGTCCGGGAGACGGCCGCGGCCCTGGCCCGCACCGACCCGGCCGGCGACTACGGGCCGTACGCCCGGATCGCCGAGGACTTCCCGGAGGACCGCGGTCTGATCGCCGCCCTGCTGCTCAACCACTTCCGGCTCCGGGCCGGCGAGGCGCTCTACCTGGACGCCGGCGTGCCGCACGCCTACCTGGCGGGTGCCTGCGTCGAGCTCCAGGCCAACTCCGACAACGTGCTGCGGGCCGGCCTCACCCCCAAGCACATCGACCTGCCCGAGCTGCTGAAGGTCCTGGTCTTCGAGGCGGGCGCCCCCGAGCTGCTGCACCCCCGCCCGGTCGACGGCACCGCCGGCGAGGAGCTCTACCCCGTCCCGATCGACGAGTTCCGGCTCTCCCGCTTCGTCCTGGACGGCCGGGACCGCGAGATCGACGGCCGCGCCCCGCAGATCCTGCTCTGCACCGAGGGCACCGCCCGGCTCACCGCCGCCGACGGCACCACCCTGGACCTCGCCCGCGGCCGGTCGGCCTTCCTCCCCGCCACCGGCGCCCCCACCCGGCTGTCCGGCACCGCCACGACCCTCTTCCGCGCCACCGTCACCGTCTGACGGCACCCGGGGACCACGCGCCGAAGGCTCGCCTCCTAGGTAGGAGGCGAGCCCTCGGTGTGTCCGTGCGGCGGTCAGCCGACCCGTTGCCCCGGGCCGCCGGCGCCGACTTCGACCGGCACCTGATCCTTCTCCTGATCCTGGCTCCCGCCCTGGCCCTTCTCCCCGGACTGGGCCGGAACAGCCCCGGCGGCCTCGCCGGTCGCGGGCGCCCCGATCGACACGGCGGCCGCCGGCTGCAGGGCGCTGCCCGGCCAGCGGCGCTCGACCGCCTTGGCCACCTTGCGGCCCAGCTTCTGCACGGGCAGCTCCACCAGCCGGTACATCACCCAGCTCGCCAGCATGATCACGACGAGGTACTCGGCCGTCCAGATCAGCTTGCCGCCGGTCGTCGGCGGCACCTTGGGCACGTGCAGCAGCGGCTGGATGGTGTGGACCAGCGGGACGTGCAGCAGGTAGAGCGAGAAGCTGATCCCGCCGAGCCAGGTGAGCGGCTTCGGGAAGCGGCGCTTGCGCAGCGCCATGCCGATGCCGAACGTGATCCAGGCCCCGAGGTAGGAGCCGGCCCAGGCCATCCAGCCGGCCGTCCAGGTGTTCTGCTCCATGCCGTCACGGTTGTACATCCAGGCGACGGCCACCCCCGCGACGACCACGAAGCCGCAGCACAGGATCGCCTGGAGGCGGTCGATCTGGCGGTTCTCGGCCCGGTAGATCGCGGTGCCCGCGAACATCGTCGCGAAGATCATCAGGGTCTCGAACATCGGGGCCCGGCTGTTGTTGTACATCAGCACGAAGCCCAGCAGACCGAGCGTGATCGCCCCGACCCGGGTCAGGTTCGGCCGGCCGCTCAGCACGCAGGCGAAGCCGAACAGCACGATCAGGACGGAGCCCCAGACCAGGTTGCGGGTCGAGGTGATGTCGCTGGTCAGCGTGTGGGAGGCGATGGAGGTGCCGAAGAGCAGCGCCACGCCGGCGAAGCCGACCGCGATCGGGCCGCTGCGGCGGTGCTGGCCGACCGTGAAGAGCGCGGTGACCATGTAGTAGAAGACCATCTCGTAGCTGAGGGTCCACATGACGCCCAGGCCGTTCCAGACGCCCATGAAGTCCTGCAGCATGGTCGAGTTGGCGGCCACGTAGATCAGGTCGTGATCGGTGGCGAAGAGCGCGACCGAGCCGTCGCCCTTCGGGATGATGGCCAGCGCCACCGTGATACCGATGATCACCGGCGGCCAGAGCCGGAAGATCCGTCCGATCCAGAACGCCCGCACGTCCCCGCGACGCTCCAGCGAGGCCGGGATGATGTAGCCGCTGACCAGGAAGAACAGCATGACGCCGTAGAGGCCCAGGTCGGCGTGCCACCAGATGAAGGACGCCACCCCGTCCGGCAGCATCTTCAGGACGTCGAAGTGGTGGAGCGCCACCACCAGGGCGGCCACGCCGCGAAGCGCGTCGAGCCAGCCCAGCCGACTGGCCGACCCGCTCGCCCGAGCCTTCGTGCTTCCCCCGGCCCGGCGGGCGGACAGCTGTCGTATCGTTTTCACCGCACGGACAGTAGCTCATCACACTGCTGCGTTGGCCTCGGTGACGGTCGGACGAGGCCCCCCGGTGCCCCTCGTCGGTGCCAGGTCCTGTCCTAGTCCCGGGTCATGTCGACGAAGCGCGAGTAGTGGCCCTGGAAGGCCACCGTGATGGTGGCGGTGGGGCCGTTACGGTGCTTGGCGACGATCAGGTCGGCCTCGCCGGCGCGCGGGGACTCCTTCTCGTAGGCGTCCTCGCGGTGGAGCAGGATGACCATGTCGGCGTCCTGCTCGATCGAGCCGGACTCGCGCAGGTCGGAGACCATCGGTCGCTTGTCGGTGCGCTGTTCGGGGCCACGGTTCAGCTGGGAGAGCGCGATGACCGGGACTTCCAGCTCCTTGGCCAGCAGCTTCAGGTTTCGCGACATGTCGGAGACCTCCTGCTGGCGGTTCTCGGCCCGGCGGGAGCCGCCGGACTGCATCAGCTGGAGGTAGTCGATGACGACCAGCTTGATGTCGTTGCGCTGCTTGAGCCGACGGCACTTGGCCCGGATCTCCATCATCGACAGGTTCGGGGAGTCGTCGATGAACAGCGGCGCCTCGCTGACGTCGGGCATCCGGCGGGCGACGCGGGTCCAGTCGTCGTCCGTCATGTTCCCGGAGCGCATGTGGTGCAGCGCGACCCGGGCCTCGGCGGACAGCAGGCGCATGGCGATCTCGTTGCGGCCCATTTCGAGCGAGAAGATCACGCTCGGCAGCTTGTTCTGGATCGAGCAGGCGCGGGCGAAGTCCAGCGCCAGGGTCGACTTGCCCATCGCGGGGCGGGCCGCGATGACGATCATCTGGCCGGGGTGGAGGCCGTTGGTGAGCGCGTCGAAGTCGGCGAAGCCGGTCGGGACGCCGGACATCTGGCCGTTGCGGGAGCCGATCGCCTCGATCTCGTCGAGGGCGCCCTCCATGATGTCGGCGAGCGGCGCGTAGTCCTCGTTGGTGCGCTGCTCGGTGACGGCGTAGATCTCCGCCTGGGCGGCGTTGACGATCTCGTCGACGTCGCCCTCGGCCGCGTAGCCCATGCCGGCGATCCGGGTGCCGGCCTCGACCAGGCGGCGCAGGACGGCGCGCTCGTGGACGATCTGGGCGTAGTACTCGGCGTTGGCGGCGGTCGGGACGGAGTTGACCAGGGTGTGCAGGTAGGAGGCGCCGCCGACGCGCTGGAGCTCGCCGCGCTTGGTGAGCTCGCCGGCCACGGTGATCGGGTCGGCCGGCTCGCCGCGGGCGTACAGGTCGAGGATCGCGCCGTGGACCATCTCGTGCGCGGGCCGGTAGTAGTCGGCCGGCTTGAGCACCTCGACCACGTCGGCGATGGCGTCCTTGGACAGCAGCATGCCGCCGAGGACGGACTGCTCGGCGGCGAGGTCCTGCGGGGGGACGCGCTCGAAGCCGTCCGCGCCGCCCTGGCCCTCGTCGTCGCCACGGCGCTGCCAGCCGCCGCCACCGCCACCGCTCTGCGAACCGTCGCGCTGGGAGCCGCTCCGGCCGCCCTTGCCGCCCTTCTGGAAGCCGCCCTCGCGGCCGCCGCCGTCGCGGTTGCCGTCCCGGCCGCCGCCCTGGCCGGAGCGGCCACGGGAGACCGGGAGCCGGTCGCCGGGCCCGTCGGGGAAGGACGCGTCGTCGAAGGCGCCGGCGGGGAAGGGGTCCTCGGCGGGCTGCCAGTCCTCCTCCGGCGGCGGGGCGTCGTGGTCGTCGTACTGGGGGCCGGTCACGCGTGTTCCCCGATCAGCGAGTGGTGCGAGTTGGAGCGGGTCTTGCCGGTGGCTGGGTGGAGCGGAGCCGCTCCTCTTTGTACGCCACGGCACCGACAAATCGGACGCCGGGGCGGGCGGGAGTGTCGGGCGGAGGGCCCACGCTAAGGCGCCGGGAGCCGTTCAGCCAAGGCGGTTATCCACAGGGGGTGTGGACGAGCGGCCCTGGGCTGTGGAGAAGTGCCGCAAAGCTGTGGACGCCCCTGTGGAAGGCCCTGTGGATAACCAGACCATCTGTCCACCGTCAACCTGTTGACCAGGTATTACCTCTTTCCGGGCCTGTGCATGAGAAATTCTTCACACACAGCCGGACCCCCGCGGGCGCGAAGCGGGTCGAACGCCTCGCTCAAGAATTCGAGTAATAGACAACTGCCACTAGCAGTCATTACCTGTGGATGAGTAGCCTGGAGCCCATGACCGCCCCTCCCGCAGCCCCGACCCCCTCCAGACGCCGGCACGACCGGGAGATCCTCGCACTGGCCGTCCCGGCCTTCGGCGCGCTGGTCGCCGAACCGCTCTTCCTGATGGCCGACTCGGCGATCGTCGGCCACCTCGGCACCCCACAGCTGGCCGGGGTCGGCATCGCCGCCGCCGCGCTGTCCACCGCGACCGGCGTGTTCGTCTTCCTCGCCTACGCCACCACCGCGGCGGTGGCCCGCCGGATCGGTGCCGGGGACCGCCGCGGCGCCGTCCAGCAGGGCGTCGACGGCATCTGGCTCGCCCTCGGTCTGGCCGTCCCGGTGGTGCTGCTCACCGTGCTGCTGGCCCCCTGGGCGGCCGACGTCCTGGGGGCTTCGGAGACCGCCGCCCCCTACGCCGTGACGTACCTGCGGATCAGCGCCCTGGGCATCCCCGCGATGCTCATGGTGATGGCCGCCACCGGCGTGCTGCGCGGCCTCCAGGACACCCGCACGCCGCTGCTGGTGGCGATCGCGGGCTTCGCCGCCAACATCGGCCTGAACGCCGGCCTGGTGTACGGCGCCGGGCTCGGGGTGGCCGGCTCGGCCTGGGGCACCGTGCTCGCGCAGACCGGGATGGCCGCCGTCTACCTGGTCGTGGTGGTGCGCGGGGCGCGGCGCGAGCACGCCTCGCTGCGGCCGGACGCGGCCGGCATCCGGGCCAGTGCGAGGGCGGGCGGTCCGCTGCTGGTCCGGACGGTCAGCCTGCGCGCGGTGCTGATGATCGCCACCGCGGTGGCCGCCCGGCTGGGCGACGACCAGGTGGCCGCGCACCAGATCACCATGACGCTGTTCAGCTTCCTGGCCTTCGCCCTGGACGCCATCGCGATCGCCGGCCAGGCGATCATCGGCCGCTACCTGGGCGCCGAGGACATCCCGGGCGCCAGGGCCGCCACCCGTCGGATGGTCGAGTGGGGCATCGGCTCGGGCGTGCTGCTGGGTCTGCTGCTGGTGGCCGCCCGCCCGCTGTACGTCCCGCTGTTCACGCCCGATCCGGCGGTGCAGGGGCAGTTGGACACCGCCCTGCTGCTGCTCGCGCTCAGCCAGCCGGTCGCCGGCCTGGTCTTCGTGCTGGACGGGGTGCTGATGGGCGCCGGGGACGGCCCCTACCTGGCCTGGGCGGCGATCGCGACCCTGGCGGTGTTCACCCCGGCGGCGATCGCGGTGCCGGCCACCGGCACCGGGCTGGCCGGGCTGTGGTGGGCGATGAACCTGTTCATGCTGGTCCGCGCGGCCTTCCTGGTCGGGCGGGCGCGCGGCGGCCGCTGGCTGGTCACCGGGGCCGTCCGGAGCTGACGGCGCCGGGGCCGAGGGCTCCGGCACGGAATGCGCCGACACCGAATGCGCAGGGGCCGAACGCTCCGGAACACGACCGAGGGGCCGGGACCCCGGGGTGTTCGGCCCCCCAGCCCCAGGGTAAGGAACAAAGCCACGACCTCGGCCCCGGCCGGGGGTGGGGGTTTTAAAACAAAAACACAC
>NZ_JBHWIO010000013.1:0-11738 GCF_042732075.1 Kitasatospora sp. NPDC059812 | reverse complement strand
CGGGCGGGGGGGGGGGGCGGGGGTGTGGGGGTCTCTCCGACCCCCCCCCTGCGGGGCGGGGCCCGACCCCGCCCCCCCCCCCGGGGGGGCCCCCCCCCCGGGGCCCCCCCCCCCCTCAGGCCACTGCTACGGAACTCAGGCAGCGACGACGGCGACGTCGAGGTTGGCCTGGACGTCGGCGTGCAGCTTGACCGAGACCTTGTGGGTGCCCACGGTCTTGATCGGCGAGGCGATCGCGACGGCGCGCTTGTCCACGGCCGGGCCGCCGGCGGCCTTGATGGCCTCCACGACGTCGGCCTGGGTCACCGAACCGAACAGACGGCCGGCGTCACCCGAGCGAACGGCCAGCTTGACCTGGACGCCCTCGAGCTTGCCCTTGACCTCGTTGGCGGCCTCAAGGGTCTGGATCTCGTGGATCTTGCGGGCGCGACGGATCGCGTCGACGTCCTTCTGGCCGCCCTTGGTCCAGCGGATGGCGTAGCCACGCGGAACCAGGTAGTTGCGGGCGTAGCCGTCCTTGACCTCGACGACCTCGCCGGCGGAGCCGAGACCCGGCACCTCGTGCGTGAGGATGATCTTCATTACTTGGTCACCCTCTCTTAGCGCGCGGTGCTGGTGTAGGGCAGCAGCGCCATCTCACGGCTGTTCTTCACGGCCGTGGCGACGTCACGCTGGTGCTGGGTGCAGTTGCCGGTGACCCGGCGGGCACGGATCTTGCCACGGTCGGAGATGAACTTCCGCAGCAGGTTCGTGTCCTTGTAGTCAACGTAGTTGACCTTGTCCTTGCAGAAGACGCAAACCTTCTTCTTCGGCTTGCGAGCAGGCGGCTTCGCCATTGTGTGCTCCATTTGGGGTTCACGGCCCGGCCGGCGTCCTCAGGACGCCGGCGGCCGGGCCGCACGAAATCTGTCAGCTCTTAGAACGGAGGCTCTTCCGAGAAGCCGCCACCGGACGGGGCGCCCCAGCTGCCGCCGCCCTGTTGGCCGCCGGACGGAGTGCTGGACGCCCACGGGTCGTCGGAGGGGCCGGACTGGCCGCCGCCGCCGCCGGAGTTTCCACCCCAGCTGCCGCCGCCGCCCTGCTGGCCGCCACCGCCGCCCCAACCGCCCTGCTGGCCACCGCCGCCGCCCTGCTGGCCGCCGAAGCCGCCACCAGAGCCGCCGGGGCCACCGGACCGGTTGGCCCGGGTGACCTTCGCGGTCGCCGAGCGCAGGCTCGGGCCGACCTCGTCGACCTCGACCTCGAAGACCGTCCGCTTCTCGCCTTCCTTGGTCTCGTAAGACCGCTGGCGCAGTCGGCCCTGCACGATGACGCGCATGCCGCGCTGCAGCGACTCGGCCACGTTCTCCGCCGGCTGCCGCCAGACGTTGCACGTGAGGAAGAGGCTCTCGCCGTCCTTCCACTCGTTCGTCTGACGGTCGAAGGTGCGGGGGGTGGACGCGATACGGAACTTCGCGACCGCCGCACCCGACGGGGTGAAGCGCAGCTCGGGGTCGTCGACGAGATTGCCGACGAGGGTGATGACGGTCTCGCCTGCCATGGTGGTGATGACCTCTCGGGAAGATGTCCGTTCACCGCTGTTTCACGTGAAACAGCGGACGCGAGCTACCCGAGACCCGAAGGCCTCAGAGGTGGCTCAGTGGGTGTCCGGGCGCAGGACCTTGGTCCGCAGAACCGACTCGCTCAGGCCCATCTGGCGGTCGAGCTCCTTGACGACCTCAGGCGTGGCCTTCAGGTCGATGACCGAGTAGATGCCCTCGGACTGCTTGTTGATCTCGTAAGCCAGACGGCGACGACCCCAGGTGTCGACCTTCTCCACCTTGCCGCCGGCGTTCCGGACGACGGTGAGGAAGTTCTCGATCAGGGGGGAGACAGCGCGCTCCTCGACCGAGGGGTCGAGGATGACCATCACCTCGTAGTGACGCATGGGTAACCCACCTCCTTTGGACTCAACGGCCACGGTCTCTCCGTGGCAGGAGGGTTGTGCAGCGTCGGCACCGGAGCAGTGACGACACCGGCCACCGTAGCGGCCGGGTCCGACAATCGGGCCCCGCTCACCCGACAGGGTGGTCGCCCGGAAGAGGGCGCAAGGGGGCACAACTACACCAGTGCAGACGGCACAGCCTACCCGCACCCGGACGGCCGAACAAAACGCATAGGGGTTGTGAGACCGGCCCAACCGCCGCAATCTGGACGGAACGGGATTCCTGCCCGTTCGTCTCCACGCCAGGAGGTGGGACTCATGGCCCAGTCCGTCCACCGCATGCCCGCGCTCACACTGAACACCGACGGCCACCCGCACCCCCGCGAGAACGCCCTGGTGGGCCTCACCGCCGTGCTGGGCGTGATCGCCTTCACCACCTCGTTCTTCCACAACCTGCACCTGCTGACCTCGTGGACCGGCCTGTTCGGGATCATCACGGGGCTGCTCGGCATGTTCGTCTCGGTCACCACGGCCGAGCGCTTCGTGCTGATGATCACGCTCGGCGCCTCCGCCATCGGCTTCTACCTCGGCATCGCCCGCGGCGGCCTCTGGGGCTGAGCCGCCCCCGGTCGCACCGTTCCGGAACCCTCGGCGCCCCCGTGGCGTATCTGCAAGGAGACAGGTACGCGACGGGGGCGCCGTCGCGCCCGCAGCGGCGGGCGCCCGGGCCCCGGACGATAGGGTCAGCCCGAGAACCTGGGCCCACCGCAGCCCGACCGACGAGGAGCACCGAGCAATGAGCCTGCGCCTGAGGACGATCACCCGCGAGGAGCACCTCGCCTTCATCAGGAGCCGCGCCTCGGCCAGCCACATGCAGGTGCCGTCGTGGGGCGACGTGAAGGCCGAGTGGCGCTCGGAGTCGATCGGCTGGTTCGACGAGGCCAACCAGCTCGTCGGCGCCGGCCTGGTGCTCTACCGGCAGCTGCCCAAGCTCAAGCGCTACCTCGCCTACCTGCCCGAGGGCCCGGTCATCGACTGGTTCGACCGGGACCTCGACCGCTGGCTCTCCCCGATGCTCGCCCACCTCAAGTCGCAGGGCGCGTTCTCGGTCAAGATGGGCCCGCCGATCGTCATCCGCCGCTGGAACGCCCCCACCATCAAGGAGGCCATCGCCGGCAAGCAGGCCAAGCGCCTGCGCGACGTCGAGGCCGACTGGTACGAGGCGCGCGCCTTCGAGGTGGCCGACCGGCTGCGCAAGGCCGGCTGGCTGCAGGGCGAGGACGGCGGCGCCGGCTTCGGCGACGTCCAGCCGCGCTACGTGTTCCAGGTGCCGCTGGCCAACCGCTCGCTGGACGACATCCACAAGAACTTCAACCAGCTCTGGCGCCGCAACATCAAGAAGGCCGAGAAGAGCGGCGTCGAGGTGTACCAGGGCGGCTACGACGAGCTGCCGATCTTCCACCAGCTCTACCTGGTGACCGCCGAGCGCGACAAGTTCACCCCGCGCCCGCTGTCCTACTTCCAGCGGATGTGGAAGGCCCTCACCGCCGAGGACCAGAACCGGATGCGGCTCTACATCGCCTACCACGACGGCGAGCCGCTGGCCGCGACCACGATGCTGGTGGTCGGCGAGCACGTCTGGTACTCCTACGGCGCCTCGGCCAACCACAAGCGCGAGGTCAAGCCGTCCAACGCGATCCAGTGGCGGATGATGCGCGACTCCTACGCGCTCGGCGGCGGCGTGTACGACCTGCGCGGCATCAGCGACACCCTGGACGAGAACGACCACCTGTTCGGCCTGATCCAGTTCAAGGTCGGCACCGGCGGCCAGGCCGCCGAGTACCTCGGCGAGTGGGACTTCCCGCTCAACAAGCTGCTGCACAAGGCCCTCGACCTCTACATGTCCCGCCGCTGAGGAGGCTGACCCGATGACGCTGTCGCTCTACCTCGACACCGAACGCTGGCGCACCCACCAGCGCTCCGTCCTCGCCGAGTTCCCCGGTCTGGTGCCGGTCGCCAAGGGGAACGGCTACGGCCTGGGCAACCACCGGCTGGCCGAGGAGGCGACGCTGCTGGGCACCGGTGTGCTGGCCGTCGGCACCGCGTACGAGGCGGCCGACGCCGCCGAGTGGTACGGCGGCGAGCTGCTGGTGCTCACCCCGTACCGGGTCGGCGAGGAGGCGCTGCCGCTGCCGCACGCCCGGGTGATCCGGACGGTGGCGAACCTGGACGCGCTGCGGGCGCTGCGCGGCGCCCGGGTGGTGGTGGAGTGCATGACCTCCATGCGCCGCCACGGGGTGAGCGCCGCCGACCTCACGGCCGTCGCCGCCGAGCTGGACGGCGTCGCCTTCGAGGGCCTGGCGCTGCACCTGCCGATGGACCGGCCGGACGGCTCCAGCCCGACCGAGGAGGTCGTCCACTGGGTGGACACCGCCCGGGCGGCCGGGGTGCCGGTGCACACCGTGTACGTCAGCCACCTCGGCGCGGCCGGCATGGAGCAGTTGGCCCAGCGCTACCCGGACATCGTCTTCCGGGCCCGGATCGGCACCCGGCTCTGGCTGGGCGACCACGGCGCGCTGGAGGTCCGGGCCACGGTGCTGGACGTCACCCCGGTGAAGAAGGGCGACCGCTACGGCTACCGCCAGCACCCGGCGCCGGCCGACGGCCACATCGTGGTGGTGGCCGGCGGCACCGCGCACGGCATCGGCCTGGAGGCGCCCAAGTACGTGCAGACCATGGCCTCCCGGGCCAAGGGCATCGCCCGGGCCGGCCTGGCGACCGTCAACAAGACCAAGTCGCCGTTCCACTGGGCCGGCAAGCAGCTCTGGTTCGCCGAGCCGCCGCACATGCAGGTCTCACTGCTGTTCCTGGACGGCGAGACCAAGCCCCCCGCGATCGGCGAGGAGCTCGGCCTCCAGGTCCGGCACACCACCACGCACTTCGACCGCGTGGTGGACCGCTAGGCCCTGTCCGGCCCTAGAACGACTGAGGCGCCTACGCCTTCTCGGCCGGCTCCGGCAGTTCCGGCTCGTCCAGCCACTGCTCGGAGCCGGCCGGCGCGTATCCGGCGTAGCTCTCCTCCTCGCGCAGCGTCCGGGCGGTGCCGAGCACGAACACGTCCGGGGCCCGGTCGAGCACCCCGCCGGACGGGTCGTCGCTGCCGTCCCAGCGCACCGGGTCGCGGTCCGGCTGCAGGGCGTCGCGGACCACCATGACCACCAGGTAGAGCGTGCCCAGCAGGTGCAGCACGACCGCGAAGTGGTACCAGGCCTCGCCGATCCCGTGCTGCTTGGGCCCGGTGACGAAGCCCAGGTGGGACCAGATGCCCAGGGTGTACAGCACCTCGCAGGCCTGCCAGATCAGGAAGTCCCGCCAGCGCGGCCGGGCCAGCACCGCGAGCGGCAGCAGCCAGAGCGCGTACTGCGGCGAGTACACCTTGTTGACCAGCACGAACAGGGCGACCACCAGGAAGGCCAGCTGCGCGAAGCGCGGGCGGCGGGGCGCCGTGAAGCCGAGCCACGCTATGGCCAGGCAGCCGAGGACCATCAGCACGCCGATGTAGAGGTCGAGGTCGGCCAGCCCCGTGCCCCGGCTCTGTATCAGGATCAGCCAGAACGAGCCGTAGTCCTCGGCGCGGTGCTTGCTGAACACGTAGAAGGTCGACCAGCCCTGCCAGTTGGCCGCCATGATCGGCAGGTTGACCAGCAGCCAGGAGCCGGCCGCGCCGGCCAGCATCACCCGGAACTCGCGCCACTTCCCGGCCCGCCAGCAGAGCACCAGCAGGGGGCCGATCAACAGCACCGGGTAGAGCTTGGCCGCGGTGGCCAGGCCGATGAAGACACCCGCCCAGCCGGGCCGGGAGCCGGACCACCAGGCCATCGCCACGGCGGCCAGCGCGACCGCGAGGAGGTCCCAGTTGACCGTGCCGTTCAGCAGCAGGACGGGCGCGAGCGCGAACAGCAGGGCGTCCCAGGGGCGGCGGCGGTGGGTGCGCGAGAGCGCCACCACGGCGACCACCGCGCAGGCCATCAGCAGCCCCGCGTTGATCGCCCAGAACCACCGCTCCTGGTCCTGCGAGGTGCCGGCGCCGGGCGTCAGCCAGGCCGCGACCTGCATGAACAGGCCGGTCAGCACCGGGTATTCGAGGTACTGCAGATCCCCCGAGGTGCCCGGGATGCGGTCCACGTACGGGTGCAGCCCGGCCGAGAAGCCGCGGCCGGAGAACAGGTGCGGGATGTCGCTGTAGCAGGCGTGGATGTACTGCGGCGAACCCGGCTGGAACCAGGCCTGGTTGTAGCAGGGCGCCTTCTGCACCATGCCGAGCACCGAGACCACGATCACCGCCAGCGCCAGGAAGCGCGCCGGGATCCACCAGGAGACGCCCAGCAGCGCCCGGCGGCCCGGCGGGCCGCCGATCACCTCGCTGCCGGCCGCCGCCACCGGGTCCTCGTCGGCCGGGACGACCACGGTGTTGACCGGCGGCGCGGCCGTGGCGACGGCCGGCCCGACCGGCCCTGCGGCGTCGCCGGGCCCGGCCGGCCCTGCGGATTCGTCACGATCGCTCGACGTCATGCCGGACATCCTGCCGCACCGGCCCCACCGGGACGAGGAGGACCCCGCAACGGGCCCGGCCTCCGTCGCCCGGCGGCACGGCGAATCATGACGAAACGGCGGTGGCGGCCCTCCGGAGAGGGCTGCCACCGCCGTTCGGTTCATCCGCTCAGCGGGTGGTGGTCAGGGCAACAGCCCGTTCTGCCCACCGCCACCGCCGGTCGAGGACGGTGTCGGCGGCTTGCCGCTCGGCTTGCTGCTCGTCGCCGGGGGGTCCGTCGGCGGCGCCGTGGGCGGGGGCGTGGTGCAGCCGAGGAGGCCGCAGCTGCTCGTCGGACCGGGGTTGGTCCTGGTGTGCGACGGTGTCTGGCTCGGCTGCGTGCCCGGGCAGTCCACGCCCGGGACACAGCCCGGGCCCTGGGTGGACACGGGCGGCTGCGGCTGGTTGTTGTTGGTCGGCGGGGGCTGGTTGTTGGTGCCCGGCTGGGTCGCGGGCGGGGCCGACGGGGTCTCGCTCGTCGTCTGCGTGGGCGTCATGCTCGGCGAGACCGGGGCGCCGGAGGAGTCCACCTGGGTGCCGACCGGCTGCGGGGCCGGGAAGTCCATCTTCTTCTCGTTGGCCAGCGCGGCCTTCATGTACCGGGTGAAGACGTCGGTCGGGATGTCACCACCGTGGATGGACTCCTTGCCGCCGGTGCCGTTGAGCGACAGCCGCTCGTGCTTGCTCGGGTCCTCGCGCCACATCGCGACGCTGGTCACCAGCTGCGGGGTGTAGCCGACCCACCAGGCCGACTTGTTCTGGTCGGTGGTACCGGTCTTGCCGGCCACCGGGCGGCCCAGCTCCTTGGCCTTGAAACCGGTACCGTTCTTCACCACGTTCACCAGCACGTCGGTGACGTTGTCGGCGACGGCCGGCTCCAGGGCGACCTTGGCGTCCTTCTTGCCGAAGCCCGGGCGCTCGGTGCCGTTCACCTCGACCTTGGTGACCGAGTAGGGCTCGGCCTCCTTGCCGCTGGCCGCCAGGGTGCCGTAGGCGGTGGCCATCCGGATCGGGCTGATGGTGGAGGTGCCGAGGGCGAAGGTCGGGGTCTTCGGGTCGGCGAAGCTCTCCTTCCTGACGCCCATCTGCTCGGCGATGTTGGCCACGTTCTGACCGCCGACGTCCTGGTTGAGCTGGACGAAGGGCACGTTGAACGAGTTCTGCATGGCCGACCGCAGCGAGACGTAGCCGCGCTTGCCGGAGTCCTCGTTCTTCTGCCGGTAGGGCTTGCCGTCGTCGCCGATCACCAGCGAGCCGTCCGGCTTGCGGATCTCGGACATGTCGTCGGACAGGTAGCGGCTGTCGGCGTTGATCCGCTTCGGCTTGCCCTTGTCGTCGGTGGCCGTCTGGACGCCGATCTGCATGGCGGTCGCCAGCACGAAGGGCTTGAAGGTCGAGCCGACCTGGACGCCGATGGCGTCGGCGTTGTTGTCGAAGTGGCCGTTCTCCACGCCGTCGCCGCCGTAGAGGGCGACGATCGCGCCGTCGCCGGGGCGGATGCTGGCGGAGCCGAACTGGATGAAGGTGTCGTTGTTGGGGCGCTTCTGGGCGTTGAGGTTCTCGCCCTTGACGTCGTCGACGGCCTTCTTCAGGGCGTCGACCTTGTCCTTCTCGAAGGTGGTGTAGACCTTCAGACCGCCCTTGTCGATCATCTGCTGGGTGATCGTCTTGTCGGTGGCCATCAGGTACTTGTTGGCGGTGTCGACCAGGTAGCTGACCTCACCGTTCATGCTGGAGCTGGGCTTCTGCGGGATCGGGTCGGGGAACGTGGTGCACTTGGCACGCTCCTCCGGGGTGATGGCCTTGGTCTTCACCATGTTCTCGAGGATCCAGGCCCACCGCCCCTGGGCCCGCTCCTTGTTCTCCGGCTTCGACGGGTCGTAGTACGACGCGCCCTTCAACAGGCCGGCCAGCATGGCGCTCTGACAGAGGTCGAGGTCCTTGGCGTCGACCCCGTAGTAGGCCTGTGCGGCGGCCTGGGCACCGTTCGAGCCGCGACCGAACCAGCTGGTGTTCAGGTACCCCTTGAGGATGTCCGGCTTCTGCATCTTCTGATTGATCTTCAGCGTGATGAAGAACTCCTTCAGCTTGCGGCTGAGGGTCTGCTCCTGACTGAGGTACGCGTTCTTCACGTACTGCTGGGTGATCGTCGAGGCGCCCTGGGTCTCGCCGCCCTTGGCCATGTTGTAGACGGCGCGGAGCATGCCCTTGGGGTCGATGCCGCTGTCCTCGCGGAAGGTCTGGTTCTCCGCCGCGATCACGGCGTTCTGCAGGTTGGGGCTGATGTCGGAGAGCTCGACGATCTGACGGTTGGTCTCGCCCTTGCGGGTCATCTCCGAGCCGTCGGCCCAGTAGTAGATCGTGTTCTGGTCCTTCATCAGATCCTTGAGCTTCGGGATCTCAGTGGTCTGGTAGAGGTAGAAGACCCCGCCCACGCAGGTGGCGAAGACGATCAGGAAGGCGCTCAGCCACTGCCGCCAGGACGGCAGCCAGCGCCGGACGCCGGTCTTGCCGAAGCGCGGGTAGTCGATGAACCGCTTCTTGCCGGGGCCTGCGGCGGCGGCCGCGGACGCGGAGGCGTCGGCAGCACCGCGCCGGCCGCCCTTGCCGCCCTTCTGGGCGGCCTTGCGCAGTTCGGCGCGGGTCATCCGGGGTTGCTGAGCGGTCTCCCGTTCGCCCGGGGGGCGCCGACGGCCGACGCCGTCCGAGCTCACCTCGTCCCGGCCTGGTCCGCCCTGACGGCCACCACCACCCGGGGGCTGCTGCCCGTCACCGCCCGGGCTGGGCGTCCTTCGCCGTCGTTCACTCATGTTGCAGCCACTCCTCGCCAGGCGGTTCCAGCCTGAAGGCAGGGTTCACGTCCGATGCCCGCCAACCGCCCTAACCCCGGAGGTGGTCCTCGTGCACACGCGACAGCGTACGCAGCCGGGAATCCCAACTAATCGGGCATCAGTCCCCAATGACCGCAAAACGGCAGCAGATCATTACACGCCCGTTGCCAACCACTCCTGCGCGTCGGCTTGTGATCACCTTCACGCGCGCCCCCCTTGCCCGTTCCGAAGGCCCGGTTTACTGTTCTCGATATATCGAGCCGATACATCGACGCGGCATACCGCCCGATGCAGCGGCCGGACAACGGCCGAGAGGTAAGGAGGACGACGGCAATGGGCAGGCGCTCAGGAGTGCTGGAGTTCGCCGTTCTCGGTCTGCTCCACGACGCCCCGATGCACGGCTACGAGCTGCGCAAGCGGCTCAACGTCCTGCTCGGAACGTTGCGGGCGTTCTCGTACGGAACGCTCTACCCGTGTCTGAAGAGCCTGGTCGCCCAGGGCTTCCTGGTCGAGGACAACCCGGACGTCGAGTACGTCCCGGCCACCGCGCTCAACGGCAAGCGGTCCAAGACCGTCTACCGGCTCTCCCCCGAAGGCAAGCAGCGCTTCGAGGAGCTGCTCGCCGACTCCGGGCCCGACGCCTGGGAGGACGAGCACTTCGGCGTCCACTTCGCGTTCTTCGGCCAGACCGACCGGGCCGTGCGGATGCGCGTCCTGGAAGGGCGTCGCAGCCGGCTGGAGGAGCGACTGGAGAAGATGCGCAACTCGCTGGCCCGCGCCCGCGAGCGGTTCGACGACTACACCGTCGAGCTGCAGCGGCACGGACTGGAGTCGGTGGAGCGCGAGGTCCGGTGGCTCAACGAGCTGATCGAGACCGAGCGGGCCAACCGCACCGGCCGGACCGGGCCCGCCACCGGCGGCAACACCACCGCCGTACCCCACAAGACTTCGGACGGCCGTGGCCAGGAGGAAGGGTCCCAGGACCCGCCCGGGCCACCGTACGACCGCCCGGGGCGCTCCGCCCAGGAGCGCTGACACCGCGTCAGCCCTGTGCCGCGCGGCAGGAGTGGGCGCCTCGCGCCCGTACAAGCAGTCATCGAAGAAGCAGGACGAGTGCCGTCGACCCCGGCGGCCCTCATGAGATCACAGGGAGCAACCGGAATGGGTTCGGTTCGCGTAGCCATCGTGGGCGTGGGCAACTGCGCCGCGTCGCTGGTGCAGGGTGTCGAGTACTACAAGGACGCCGACCCGGCCGGCAAGGTCCCCGGGCTGATGCACGTCCAGTTCGGTGAGTACCACGTCCGCGACGTGGAGTTCGTCGCCGCGTTCGACGTCGACGCCAAGAAGGTCGGCTTCGACCTGGCCGACGCCATCGGCAGCAGCGAGAACAACACCATCAAGATCTGCGACGTGCCGCCGACCGGCGTCACCGTCCAGCGCGGCCACACCCTCGACGGCCTGGGCAAGTACTACCGGGAGACCATCGAGGAGTCCGACGAGACCCCGGTCGACGTCGTCCAGATCCTCAAGGACCAGCAGGTCGACGTCCTGGTCTGCTACCTGCCCGTCGGTTCCGAGGCCGCCGCCAAGTTCTACGCCCAGTGCGCCATCGACGCCAAGGTCGCCTTCGTGAACGCCCTGCCGGTGTTCATCGCGGGCACCAAGGAGTGGGCGGACAAGTTCACCGAGGCCGGCGTGCCGATCGTCGGTGACGACATCAAGTCCCAGGTCGGCGCCACCATCACGCACCGCGTGATGGCCAAGCTGTTCGAGGACCGCGGTGTCATCCTCGAGCGCACCATGCAGCTGAACGTCGGCGGCAACATGGACTTCAAGAACATGCTCGAGCGCGAGCGCCTGGAGTCCAAGAAGATCTCCAAGACCCAGGCCGTCACCTCGCAGATCCGCGACCGCGAGATGGGCGCCAACAACGTCCACATCGGCCCGTCGGACTACGTGGCCTGGCTGGACGACCGCAAGTGGGCGTACGTCCGCCTGGAGGGTCGCGCGTTCGGCAACGTCCCGCTGAACCTGGAGTACAAGCTCGAGGTCTGGGACTCCCCGAACTCCGCCGGTGTCATCATCGACGCCGTGCGCGCCGCGAAGATCGCCAAGGACCGCGGCATCGGCGGCCCGATCCTGTCGGCCTCCTCGTACTTCATGAAGTCCCCGCCGGTGCAGTACTTCGACGACGAGGCCAAGGAGAACGTCGAGAAGTTCATCCGCGGCGAGGTCGAGCGCTGAGGTAGAGCGCCGGAGCCGGCGGCGGGTGACCGCCGCCGGCCACGCCGGAGGGGGCCCCCCCCCCCCCAAGCGGGGCCCGGCCCACGGAGGCGCCCAAATGATGCAGGTGAAACACGGCCCGGGGCTCTCGCCGCAGGCGGGCGGGGCG
>NZ_JBHWIO010000012.1:120093-147501 GCF_042732075.1 Kitasatospora sp. NPDC059812 | reverse complement strand
CGCCCCGCGCGCCCTCCCGGGCATCCCCGGGGGCCGCCCCCCCAAAAACAGTTCGGGCCGCCGCGCCGCCCTCGGGGCGGGGGGGTCCCACCACCCGGCCCCTTCGGCGTGCTCGGCGTCCTCGCGCCCTACGGGCGGGTGTAGGCGGTCAGGTCGGGCGCGGTGGCGAAGCCGGCGCCGTAGGCGCTGACGCCGCGGCCGTAGGCGCCGAGCAGGACGCCGGGGGCCTCGCCGGCGAGCACCCAGCCGTACTCGGACTCGCGGTAGCGGAAGGGCTGCGGCAGGCCGTTCACCGGGAGGCTGAGGGTGGACCAGCCGGGGCCGGCCAGGTCGTCGGCGAGGTCCCACGCGAGGGTGCTCTGCTGGTCCAGCCAGTCCTGGCGCAGCGCGCGGTCGAGCTGGCCGGGCCAGGTCGAGGCGAGCAGGCCCGAGCCTGCCAGCCAGGCGGCGGAGGAGGCGGAGGTCGCCTCCAGGGTGCCGGTGTTGTCGGCGCTGCGGCGGCTGTCCCGGCGGGCCACCGTGACCACGACCGCGAACCTGCGCATGTCGCGCGGCTCGTACTGCCTGGCCGGCTCCTCGCCGTGGCCGAGGCTGCCGTAGTCGACGCTGCCGGGCGCCCCGGCCCGGGGGCCTCCGGCGCCGGCCTGCATCAGGTAGCGGCGGCCGGTCCAGCCGTCGTCCAGGCCGTACCAGGGGAAGTCGGCGGACAGGTAGGGCACCAGCGGGTCCGCCGGGCCGGCCTGTCCGCCGACCACCGGTCCGCCGGCCGTGGCCGTCGTCCCCACCGCCTGACTCGTCGCGTCCATCCCCGGGCCTCCTCAAACACACGTTTGCCTGCCGTGGCGCGCTCCCATCGTGGCGTACCGCGGCGTTCCCGGGAGCCGTTCCTGGTCCGCGACAGCGCGGAATGTGACGGACGGCTCAGCGGGAACAATCAGCACAATAGCGGCGCACACGCCGCCGCCCCGCTCAGCCGGGCGGCCGGGCGGGGCGGTGGCGTGGTCGTACGGGGCGTGACCGGGGGCCGGTCAGGTCGCGTCGGGGTCGAACGGGGGCCGCTCGCCGGGCTGCAACGGCGCCCCGGTGGAGGCCGCCACCGGGGCGGCGGCCTTCTCGAAGCTGACGCTGCCGTTGCGGCCGTTCACCGGCGCCGCCGGCTTGTCGTCCAGGACGGAGCGGATGTCGAGCGAGTCCTTCATCTCCTTGAGGCCCAGCGGGTCCTCTTCGTCGCCCAGGAGCTGCTTGCGGACGAAGGTCTTGGGGTTCAGGTCCTCGAACTCGAAGTCCTTGAACTCGGGGCCCAGCTCGCTGCGGATGTCCTCCTTCGCGTTGTCGGCGAAGGAACGGACCTTCCGGATGAAGCCCATGGTGTCCTGGATCAGCTTCGGGAGCTTGTCGGGGCCGAAGATGATGATCGCCATCACGGCCAGGGTCAGGATCTCCAGCCCGCCTACATCGCTGAACACCTAAGCTCCCTAGCTCGTCGGACGACGGTCCCTACAGGGTAATGGCCATCGGCGGGTCCATGGTCCACGCTGCGATGAAGCCGTGGTAAAGACCTGCCGATGGCCGAGATCGTCGCGACCGGGGCGCGAGCGGCGCTCCAGGCCCGGACAGGGCCTAGCGGGTCTGCTGGCGCAGTGCGGGCAGGCCGCCCGAGTTTCGCTCCGCGGCCGGCGGCGGCGTCGCGTCGCGGGTCGCGGCGACGGGGTGGGCCGGGAAGTCCACCGGGATCTGCGCGGTCATCGGGACCAGGCCCCCGCCGCGGCCCGTGCCGCCGCTGTTGCCGACCGTGCTGACCGGGTTGCCGTGCTGGTCCTCGCTCTGCGCGCTGAGGCCGCCGACCCCGCCGAGCGTGACCGCGGCGACCGAGAAGGCGCCCGCGGCGGCGAAGACGAAGCGGCGCCCGCGCGGCGCGGCGGAGCGTACGGAGGCGGCGGCCTGGCGGGGCCGGGCGGGGCTCTCGGGGCGGGCCGCGGCCTCGGGGCGGCCGTTGCGCCGGCCCATCAGGGGCCGCAGCACCGCGCCGCCGCGCCCGAACGCCCGCGGGTCGACCCCGGGCACCGGGGTGTCGGCGCCGAGCGCGCCCGTGCCGAAGGAGGCGCCAGCGCCGCGGCCGAAGGAGCCGCCGGTGAGCCGGCTGCCGCCGAGCGTGCCGCCGGCCGCGACCCCGCCGCCGGGCAGGTCGTCGTCGTCACCGCGGCTGCCGCGCCCGACGGGCCAGTCGGCGTCCGCCGGATCGTCCGCCGGCAGGGCCCCGACGGCCATCAGCCGGGCCATCAGGCCGGAGGACGGCCCGGGGGTGCCGGTGCGGGTCAGCAGGTGCTTGACGGCCCGGCCCGCGTCGACCTCGGCGAGGCACTGCGGGCAGGTCGCCAGGTGGGCCTGGACGCGATCGCGCGAGTCGTGGCCGAGTTCGCCGTCCAGGAACGCGGAGAGGCGCTCACCGAGGTGGTGCTCCTCGGCGGCCGGCTCGGCGGGGCGCACCGGCACCGCGCGCAGCGCCGTCTCGCCCGGCAGCGGGAGCGCGGGCAGGACGGGCTCGCCCGGTTCGTCGCCGCCGCGGCGGCCGGGCAGGGCCCAGCCCCGCCTGGCCGCCGACCGGCCGGACGGGTCCGGCTGGCCCGGCCCGGACCGGCCGGTTCCGCTCACGATCGCCTCCGTCCGCGCACACCCGGCGCGAGCGCGCCCTCGACGGCGGCGCCGACCGGCACCGGCTCCTCCGAGCCGCCGCGGCGCTCGCGCCCGGGGGCCGAGCCGGGGGCACGGTGCTTGAGCGCGGCGCGCAGGTGCGAGCGGCCGCGGTGGATGCGGCTGCGGACGGTGCCGAGCTTGACGCCCAGCGTGGCGGCGATCTCCTCGTAGGACAGCCCCTCGATGTCGCAGAGCACCACGGCGGCGCGGAACTCCGGGGCGAGGGTGTCCAGGGCGTGCTGCACGTCGGCGTCGAAGTGGGTGTCGCTGAAGTGCTGGGCCGGGCTGGGCTCGCGGGAGGCGAGCCGCTCGGCCGCGTCCTCGCCGAGCGCGTCGAAGCGGATGCGCTGGCGGCGGCGGACCATGTCCAGGAACAGGTTGGTGGTGATCCGGTGCAGCCAGCCCTCGAACGTGCCGGGGGTGTAGGTGGACAGCGAACGGAACACCCGGACGAAGACCTCCTGGGTGAGGTCCTCGGCGTCGTGCTGGTTGCCCGTCAGGCGGTACGCGAGGCGGTAGACCCGGGCGCTGTGCGCCTCGACGATCTCCTCCCAGGAGGGCGGAGTCCAGGTCTGCGCGTCGGGGCCCTCGGTGAAGGTCGCGAGGGCGGGGGCCTCGGTGGTACCGGCGGCCGGCGTTGCGGCGGCGGGCTGGTCCAGGTCGGAGTGCGCAGGCTGGTTCATCACGGGCTTCGGCGTACGGGCCGACGCGGTGCAGCGGGAGTGCCGCCGCACGGGGACGTCGCCCTCGGCCACACCTCCTCGGTCGGCTCTTCTGCCCAGCAGGGCCACCACCATATCCACCTCACCCGTCAAGCCCGGATAAAAGTGCCCGGGAGGTCTCCCGTACCCGGTCCTTCGTGACAACGGCCCGCCGCCGTACGCGGTTCCCGGTCGGCCAGTAATCTGTGCCAGGAAATATCGACTTCCCTCGGCACCGGGCCGTAACCCGGGGCTCCGAAAGAGGCAGCCATCAGCGAGTTCGGGCCCGAGCGTGTGGCCCTCGCCGACACCTACGTCGGCGAGGACGCGGTGCTGACCTACGCCCGGGCGCAGTCCGCGCGCACCGGGATACGGGCGATCGGGCCCAGCGGCGGGGCGTGCCTGCGGCTGCTGGCCGCGGCACTGGACGCCAAGGCGGTGGCCGAGATCGGCACCGGGACGGGCGTCTCCGGGGTCTACCTGCTGCGCGGCATGCGGCCGGACGGCGTGCTCACCACGGTGGACTCCGAACCGGTGCGCCAGCAGCTGGCCCGCGAGGCGTACCACGCGGCCGGATTCGCGGCCAACCGCTCGCGGTTCATACCGGGCCGGGCGCTGGAGGTGCTGCCCCGGCTCGCCGACGGCCAGTACGACCTGGTGTTCTGCGACGGCGACCCGGCCGAGTCCCGGGAGTACCTGCTGGAGTCGCTGCGGCTGCTGCGGCCGGGCGGGATGGTCTGCTTCGAGGGGGTGTTCCAGGAGGGCCGGCTGGCCGAGCCGGAGCTGCAGGACCCCCAGACGGGCGCGGTGCGCGACCTGGTCCGGGACGTCCGGGAGAGCGAGGCGCTGCTGCCGGCGCTGCTGCCGGTCTCGGACGGGCTGCTCTGCGCCATCAAACGGTAGGACCGTCGAGCGGCAGGGCCGTCAGGCAGTGGGACCGTCAGGTGGCGGTCCCGCCGCCTCAGGCCGCGGCCGCCGGGCGCCTGACGCGCCGGGCCCTTGAACGCCGCAGGGCCCCAAACGCCGCGGGGCCCGGGCCGACATGACGTCGTACCCGGGCCCGGCAGCACATCTCCAGGAGATGACGAGCACCCGCTGCGGTCAGCCGCAGGCCTTCTTCAGGGCCTCGCCGAGGGCGTCGGCCTCGTCAGGTGTGAGCTCCACCACAAGGCGTCCGCCGCCTTCGAGCGGAACGCGCATGATGATGCCCCGTCCCTCTTTGGTGACTTCGAGCGGGCCGTCACCCGTCCGCGGCTTCATGGCCGCCATGCTCGTTCCCCTTCCTGCAACCGCTCAGCTACGCACCGGCAGTCCGTCCACCGCCGGTATCGAACGCATTGATCGGAAGCCATTATCCCGCATGCCACGGGCTGATGACCAACATCACTCTCGGTGCAACATCGGCCGGACCGCCCCCAAGCGCCGCAATTGCCGTCATAAGCCCCGGCGTGGCGGCGGTGCGCGGGCCGTCGAAAGGTGCGATACCTCACACTCCCCACCCGGCCGTCCGCTCCGGCATCCTGGCACTCGACCGACACCGAGCCGACCACCGGGGAGCCCTCGCCCATGTCCGATTCCGTGCTGTACGAGCTGGACGGCGGCCTGGCCGTCATCACCATCAACCGCCCGGAGGCGATGAACGCCCTCGACGTAGCGACCAAGATCGCACTGCGGGACGCCGTGGCCGCCGCGGCCGCGGACCCGGCGGCGCGGGCGGTGCTGCTGACCGGGGCCGGCGAGCGCGCGTTCTGCGTCGGGCAGGACCTGAACGAGCACCTGACGATGCTGAAGCGGGCCGACGAGACCGGCGAGGGCGCGCTGCGCACCGTCGCCGAGCACTACAACCCGCTGGTGCGGGCGCTGGCCGGGATGCGCAAGCCGACCGTCGCCGCGGTCGGCGGGGTGGCGGCCGGCGCGGGCGCCTCGCTGGCCTTCGCCTGCGACTTCCGGGTCCTCTCCGACCGGGCCGGCTTCAACACCGCCTTCGCCGGGATCGCCCTGACCGCCGACTCGGGCGCCTCCTGGACGCTGCCCCGGCTGGTCGGGCACGCCAGGGCCACGGAGCTGCTGATGCTGCCCCGGACGGTCAAGGCCGCCGAGGCGCTGGAGCTGGGCCTGGCCACCAGGGTGGTGCCGGCCGAGGAGCTCGCCGCCACCGCGCGGGCCTTCGCCCAGGAGCTGGCCGCAGGCCCCACGGTGGCCTACGGCGCCATCAAGGAGTCGCTGGCGTACGGCGCCTCGCACTCGCTGGACGAACTGCTCGACAAGGAGGACGAGCTGCAGACCCTGGCCGGCGAGAGCGAGGACCACCGGATCGCGGTCCGCGCCTTCATCGCCAAGGAGAAGCCGCAGTACCTGGGCCGCTAGGGCGGGTCCCAGGGTTTCCTGCCCGACCGGTCAGACCGGGCGCGCGGTGCGGACGTGGCAGTCCGCCAGGTGGTCGTCGACCAGGCCGCAGGCCTGCATCAGGGCGTAGGCGGTGGTCGGGCCGACGAAGCGGAAGCCCTCCTTCTTCAGGGCCTTCGCGAGCGCGGTCGACTCGGGCGTGACGGCCGGCACCTCCCCCATCGTGCGGGGGGCCGGCCGGTCCGGGGCTCCGGCGAACTGCCAGATCAGCGCGTCCAGCCCGCCGTCCAGGTCGCGGGCGACCCGGGCGTTGGCGATGGCGGCCTGGATCTTGGCCCGGTTGCGGATGATGCCGGTGTCGGCGAGCAGCCGCTCCACGTCCGCCTCGCCGAACTCGGCGACCTCGGCGATCCCGAAGCCGGCGAACGCGGCCCGGAAGCCCTCCCGGCGGCGCAGGATGGTCAGCCAGGACAGCCCGGACTGGAACGCCTCCAGGCAGACCCGCTCGAACAGGGCGTCGTCGCCGTGCACCGGACGGCCCCACTCGGTGTCGTGGTAGGCCCGGTAGTCGTCGGTCGACTCGCCCCAGGCGCAGCGGCGCAGGCCGTCCGCGCCGAGCACCGCGCCCTCGGTGAGGGCGGTCACCGGTCGTTCACCGGTTTCGCGTCCTCGGGCCGCTCCTGCTCGGGCCGCTCCTTGGTGAGCGCGACGGCCGGCTCGACCACCTTCGCGAACTCCTCCAGGCCGGGCAGCGGTTCGGCGCCGGCGTCCGGGCCGTCGGTCGCCTCGACCGCGCCGCGCAGGTGGCCGGCGGCCTCCAGTTCGGCGATCCGCGAGTCGCGGTAGGCGAGTTCGGCGCCGAGGCGGTCCAGGACGTCGTCGACCTCGTCCATCCGGTAGCCGCGGACGGCCATCGGCAGCCGCAGGTCGTCGACGTCCGCCTTGCTCAGCGGACGGTCCTGCGGCAGCCGGGCCGCGAGGCGGTCCTGCACCGCCTCCGGCATCGAGCCGCCCCCGCCGAGCGCCACCAGCGCGGCGCCGCCGACCACCACGGCCATGGCGACCACGATCACCCAGAACACGAGCTGTCCTCCCGAACTCCCGGCCGGCCTGCTGCGAAGTGCCCCCGACCAAACTGATCATGACAGCATGGTCCCTGTGAGGCCGGGGGCCATCATCGCACCCGCAGCAGCTGTGGAGGAGACATCGGTGGCACTGCGCCTGGGACCGCGGGAATTCGGTGACGACGAGCTGGTGATCATGGCGATCGTCAACCGGACGCCGGACTCGTTCTTCGACAAGGGGGCGACCTTCGCGGACGAGGCCGCGTTCGCCGCCGCCGACCGCGCGATGGCCGAGGGCGCGGCGATCCTGGACATCGGCGGGGTGAAGGCCGGGCCCGGTGACGAGGTCACGGTGGAGGAGGAACTGCGGCGCACCGTGCCCTTCGTCGCCGAGTTGCGCAAGCGCCACCCGGAGGCCGTGATCAGCGTCGACACCTGGCGGCACGAGGTCGGCGAGGCCGTCTGCGAGGTGGGCGCCGACCTGCTGAACGACGCCTGGGGCGGGGTGGACCCGAAGCTCGCCGAGGTGGCCGCGCGCCACGACGTCGGGCTGGTCTGCACGCACGCGGGCGGCGCCGAGCCGCGCACCCGGCCGCACCGGGTCGGCTACCAGGACGTGATGGCGGACATCCTGCGGGTGACCGTCGGGCTGGCCGAGCGGGCGGTGGAGCTGGGCGTGCGGCGGGACGCGGTGATCATCGACCCGGGGCACGACTTCGGCAAGAACACCCGGCACTCGCTGGAGGCCACCCGGCGGCTGCCGGAGATGACCGCGACCGGCTTCCCGGTGCTGGTCTCGCTGTCCAACAAGGACTTCGTCGGCGAGACGCTGGACCGGCCGGTGAACGAGCGGCTGCTCGGTACCCTGGCCACCACCGCGGTCTCGGCCTGGCTGGGCGCTCAGGTCTACCGGGTCCACCAGGTCGCGGAGACCCGCCAGGTGCTGGACATGGTCGCCTCGATCCGGGGCACCCGCCCCCCGGCGGTCGCCCGCCGGGGGCTGGCGTAGGCGGCCCGGAGGGCCCGGGACCTAGATCTGGTTGGTCGGCCGGCGGGTGTCGGCGAGGATCTTCATGACCTCGTCGATCTCGTCGGTGATGTGGAACAGCTCCAGGTCGTGCGGGGCCGCCTTGCCCTGCGCGACCAGGGTGCTCTTCAGCCACTCGTAGAGGCCGCCCCAGTACGCGCTGCCGAAGAGGATCACCGGGAAGCGGGTGACCTTCTTCGTCTGCACCAGGGTGAGCGCCTCGAACAGCTCGTCCAGCGTGCCGAGCCCGCCGGGCAGGACCACGAAGCCCTGGGAGTACTTCACGAACATCGTCTTGCGGACGAAGAAGTAACGGAAGTTCAGCCCGAGGTCGACGAACTCGTTGAGGCCCTGCTCGAAGGGCAGCTCGATGCCGAGGCCGACGCTGAGGCCGCCGGCCTCGGAGGCGCCGCGGTTGGCGGCCTCCATGGCACCCGGGCCGCCGCCGGTGATCACCGCGTAGCCGGCCTCGGCGAGGGCCCGGCCGATGGCCACGCCGGCCTCGTACTCGGGCGAGTCGGCCGGGGTCCGGGCGGAGCCGAAGACGCTGATCGCGGGCGGGAGTTCGGCGAGGGCGCCGAAGCCCTCGACGAACTCGGAGGTGATCCGCAGCACCCGCCACGGATCGGTGTGCAGCCAGTCGGTCGGGCCGGTGGTGTCCAGCAGCCGCTGGTCCGTGGTGCTCGTGCCGACCTGGTCCCGGCGCACCAGCACCGGGCCCTTCTGCTTCTCGGGCCAGGCCTTCTTCTTCCGCGGCACGCCGACCTGCTCGGGGCCGTGTCCGTAGTGCTTCTCGTCTCCTGTGCCTGTCATGACGAAACCCTACGTCCGGTGATCCCGGTTTTCAGGCAACAGGGGAAGGTCGGTTGGGCGACCGGAAGATGGCGCTCAGCCGATGATCGGCCGGTCGGACCGGCCGATCATCGGAGCGGCACCTCAGCTGGTCAGCCAGGTCCTCAGCCGGTCCTCGGTCTCCGCGATGGCGCTCAGCGAGCAGTGCTCCTCCCGCTTGTGCGCGAGGTTCGGGTCACCGGGGCCGTAGTTGACCGCCGGGACGCCCAGCGCGCTGAACCGGGCGACGTCGGTCCAGCCGAACTTGGCCCGGGCCTGGCCGCCGGTGGCCTCCAGGAAGGCCTGGGCGGCCGGCTGGGCGAGCCCGGGCAGCGCGCCCGGGGCGAAGTCGGTGACGGTCAGCTCGAAGCCGTCGAAGACCTCGCGCACGTGCTTCTCCGCCTCCGCCTCGCTGCGGTCCGGCGCGTAGCGGAAGTTGACCGTCACGACGCACTCGTCCGGGATGACGTTGCCGGCCACGCCGCCGTCGATCCGGACGGCGTTCAGGCCCTCCCGGTACTCCAGTCCGTCGATCTCCACCCGGCGCGGCCGGTAGTCCGCGAGCCGGGTGAGCACCTCGGCGGCGTGGTGGATGGCGTTGTCGCCGAGCCAGCTGCGGGCCGCGTGCGCGCGCACGCCGGTGAGCCGGATCTGCGCCCGCAGGGTGCCCTGGCAGCCGCCCTCGACGACCGCGCCGCTCGGCTCCATCAGCACTGCGAAGTCGGCGGTCAGCCAGTCCGGGTGCTCCCTGGCGAGGTGGCCGAGGCCGTTGCGGTGGGCCTCCACCTCCTCGCAGTCGTAGAACACGAAGGTGAGGTCGCGGTTGGGCTCGGGCAGGGTGGCGGCGAGCCGCAGCTGGACGGCGACGCCGGACTTCATGTCCGAGGTGCCGCAGCCGTAGAGCAGGTCCCCCTCGACGTGGGAGGGCACGTTGTCGGCGATCGGCACGGTGTCCAGGTGGCCGGCGAGCAGGACGCGCTCGGGGCGGCCGAGGGTGGTGCGGGCGACCACGTTGTTGCCGTACCGGTCCACGGTCAGGTGCGGGTAGCCACGCAGCGCGGTCTCCACGGCGTCGGCGAGCGCCTGCTCGTCGCCGCTCACCGACGGGAAGTCGACGAGCCGGGCGGTCAGCGCGCCGCCGTCGAGGGTGAGGTCCAGGGGCGTCGGGTTCGGGCTGCTCATGGCGCCAGCCTAGTCCGCGGGGTGTGCGCCCCGCGTGGCGCTTGCGTGACGCGGGACGCGGCGGCCCGCCCCGGAGCGAGCGGGCGGGTAACCGCAACCGGGTGGCGCCGCACACCCGTCCGAGTGGGTACGGTGTCGGATCAAGAAGCAAGGCGCGAGAGGGGCGACGGTGGCCAGGAGAAAGAGCGGCGAGGAGCTGGGCGAGGAGTTGGCGCCCCCCCGCCGCGGTCCACTGCGCGCGCTGTTGCTCGTGATCGTCGGCCTGCTCGGCCTCGCGCTGGTCGCGGGACTGGCCGTGGTCGGCATCTGGTGGTTCGGCTTCAAGCAGGGCGAGCCCGAGGGCTGCACCGTGAAGACCGCGGCCGGCAGCGGCACGCTGGAGCTCCCGCAGGCGGCCAACGCCGCGACGATCGCCGCGGTGGCGCGCTCGCGCGGGCTGCCGGACCGGGCGACGGCGATCTCGCTGGCCACCGCGATGCAGGAGTCCAAGCTGCGCAACCTCGCGGGCGGCGACCGGGACTCGATCGGCCTCTTCCAGCAGCGGCCCTCGATGGGCTGGGGCACGGCGCAGCAGATCGGGGACCCGGTCTACGCGACCAACAAGTTCCTGGACGGCCTGGTCAAGGTGCCCGGCTACACCCGGCTGCCGCTGACCGACGCGGCCCAGGCCGTGCAGAAGAGCGGCTACCCGCAGGCGTACGCCAAGCACGAGACCAAGGCGACGCTGCTCACCTCGGCGCTGGCCGGCCGGGAGCCCGGCTCGTTCTCCTGCGTGGTGCGCGATTACGCCAAGCCGGATCCGGCCGACTCGTCCTCCCCCACGGCGAGTGCCTCCGTCTCCCCGGCCGCCTCCCAGCCCACCGCCGCGGACCGGGCCCAGGTGCTGTCCGACCGGGTGCGCCGCGAGTTCGGCCGCACCGTGACCCCGGCCACCGGGTACGCCTCGACCATCAAGGGCGCCGAGAACGCGGTCTCGCTCACCCCGGACCCGTCCGCCGCCGCGCTGACCTCCTCGGCCGACGGAGCCGACGGCGGGATCACCGCCGAGCGGGCGAGCGGCTGGGAGGTCGCCCACTGGGCGGTCGCCCAGGCCCAGCAGCTGGGCATCGCGACGGTCGCCTACGACGGGAAGATCTGGCGCAAGGCCAAGTCGGAGGACGGCTGGCAGTCGCAGACCTCCGGGACGTCGACCAAGCTCGTTCAGGTCACCCTCGCCACGTCCGACAAGGGCTGACGAACCGACGTTCGGGTGGCCGCCGGACGGGTGAACCCGGTCAACCGTGGTGGACCGGGAGCCCGCCGTGGCGGCCCCGCTGGAGAACCGTCACTCCCCTTGCCCGGGGCCGGGTCCACGGGGGCCGTACGGGCCCGCCAGGCACCGTCACGCCGGTCCTACGATCCGATGGTCGGTCAGACACTTTCCTGATCCAGGCCGAAACCTTCTGGCTCCTCAAGCGGTAACACCGTCAGTCCGCCCGGCGGACGTGACGGACCCAGACCCTCCGAGGAGCCCCATGTCTCACCCCCTCACGCGACGGATCGCCAGCGCCGCGCTGCTCGTGGCGGCCGGCGCGACCCCGCTGGTCGCGGCCGGCTCCGCGTCCGCCCTGGGCGGCGACGCCCTGCTGCCCAAGAGCGACCTGGTCGCGCCGCTGGGCCAGCTGACCAACACCGACACCGGTTCCACCCTCCAGCACACCACCCACCAGCTGGGCCAGGCCGCCGGCAGCACCGGCGCCGCCACCGTCGCCGCGGGCGTACCGGCCTCCGCCGACGCCGCCGGCAACATCGTCGCCCACCAGCTCCCCGAGGCGAACGAGAAGGCCAGCTCGCTGACCGCCCCGGTCGACCAGACCGCCGCCACCACCGGCCAGCTCTCCGCCGTCACCCCGAAGGTCGCCTCCGCACTGGCCGGCAAGCTCGGCGAGGCCGTCACCGGCAAGGGCGTCGGCACCCGCAGCGCCGCGGCCAGCCCGGTCGGCGGGCTCGCCCAGACCGGCTCCATCGCCAAGGGCCTGCCCGGCGCCGACAAGCTCGCCGGCGCCGTCCCCGGCACCAACGCCGTCACCGACGCGCTGCCGCTCGGCTCCGTCGCACGCGCGCTGCCCGCCCTGCCCGCCACCGACGTCCTGGGCCTGGCCGAGCACGGCTCGGCCAACCGCCTCGGCGGCGCCGACCTCGGCCCGAACAACCCGCTGTCCGGCCTCACCGGCGCACTCGGCCCGATCGGCGGCCTGCTGGGCGGCGTGAACGGCGGCAGCATCAGCGGCCTGCCGCTGTAACCCGCCCCGGGTACGGCGAAGGGGCCGGTGTTCCGTTCGGAACACCGGCCCCTTCGGCGTCGGTCAGCGGGCCGCGTTCAGCCGCTCCACGGCCGCGGCCACCCGCTCGTCGGTCGCGGTGAACGCGACCCGGACGAAGCGCTCGCCGGCCGGCCCGTAGAAGTCACCGGGCGCCACCAGGATGCCCAGTGCGGCCAGTTCGGCCACGGTCTCCCAGCACGGGCGGTCCTGCGTCACCCACAGGTAGAGGCTCGCCTGCGAGTGCTCGACCCGGAAGCCGTACGCCTCCAGCGCCGCCCGCAGCGCCGAGCGCCGGGCCGCGTACCGCTCCCGCTGCTCCGCCACGTGCGCGTCGTCCGACAGCGCCGCGATCGTCGCCGCCTGGACCGGCGCCGGCACGATCATGCCGCCGTGCTTGCGGACCTCCAGCAGCTCCCTGACCACCACCGGGTCACCCGCCACGAAGGAGGCGCGGTAGCCGGCCAGGTTGGAGCGCTTGGAGAGCGAGTGGACGGCCAGCAGGCCCTCGTGGCCCTCACCGCAGACGTCCGGGTGCAGGACCGAGACCGGCTCGGCGGACCAGCCCAGCTCCAGGTAGCACTCGTCGCTGACCAGCAGCGCCCCGTGCTCCCGGGCCCAGGCGACCGCCCGACGCAGCTCGTCCCCGCCGAGCACCCGGCCGGTCGGGTTGGACGGCGAGTTCACCCAGAGCAGGCGCACCCGCGAACCGTCCAGCTCGTCCACCGAGTCGTACTCGACCGGCTCCGCGCCGCACAGCCGCGCGCCCACCTCGTACGTCGGGTAGGCCAGCCGCGGGTAGGCGACCTGGTCGCCCGGGCCGAGGCCGAGCTGGGTCGGCAGCCAGGCCACCAGCTCCTTGGATCCGACGGTCGGCAGCACGGCCTGCGGGCCGATCTCGGCGCCGCAGCGGCGGTGCAGCCAGCCGGCGATCGCCTCGCGCAGCTCCACCGGGCCCCACACCGTCGGGTAGCCCGGCGTGTCGGTGGCGGCGGCCAGCGCCTTCTGGATCACCTCGGGGACCGGGTCCACCGGGGTGCCCACCGAGAAGTCGCAGAGACCGCCCGGGTGGGCCAGCGCGGTCGCCTTGTACGGCTCCAGCTTGTCCCAGGGGAAGACCGGCAGGAGGTCGGAAACGCGGCGCGCCGCCCCCGGGTGACCCGGGAACGGCGCGCGCGTGCTGTTGGTGTTCACAGCTCAGATGCCACCGATCGTCAGTGGTCGGCGTTCTGCGGCGGCAGAGCGGCGATGAAGGGGTGGTCGCGCTCGATCAGACCCAGCTTCGAGGCGCCACCGGGCGAACCCAGATCGTCGAAGAACTCGACGTTCGCCTTGTAGTAGTCCTTCCACTCCTCCGGGGTGTCGTCCTCGTAGAAGATCGCCTCGACCGGGCAGACCGGCTCGCAAGCGCCACAGTCGACACACTCATCCGGGTGGATGTAGAGCGATCGCTCGCCCTCGTAGATGCAGTCAACCGGGCACTCTTCGATGCACGCCTTGTCCTTCACGTCGACACAAGGCTGCGCGATGACGTAGGTCACGCTGTCGTTCCTCCTCGGAAGGGCCGTGGCGGCCCGTTCTGTTCTGCTCGCGTGCGCGGTGAGCGCGGCGTCGTCGATGCCCGCCCCTAGTATCGCGGGTCGGAGACCGCAAATGCACAGGAGGTGCCCAGATGACGGCAGGCGGCCCGGCCCAGGACCGTCCGGAGGTCCGGATAGATCGCTCTGACGTGGGACGACGCGTGTCCGTCCGCCGCCTCTCGGGGTTCGTGGACGACCGTCCGGTGTTCCGGGATTCGATCGGCGTGCTCACATCGTGGGACGATCATGGACTGACGGTCGCCCCGCGGACCGGCGACCCCGTCTCCTTCGCCGAGAAGCTGCTGGTCGCGGGCAAGGTCGTGCCGCTCTTCCCGGCCCGGCGCGCGCCGCTGCCCGCCGCCACACCCGTCGAGCTCCAGCGGATCGCGGCCCGCGGCTGGCCCGCCGTCGAACAGGAGCCGCTCGGCGCGTGGACGCTGCGCGCCTCGGCCGGGTTCACCCGGCGCGCCAACTCCGTCCAGGCGCTCGGCGACCCCGGACTGCCGCTGCCCGACGCGCTCGCCGCCGTCCGCCGCTGGTACGCGGCGCGCGGCCTTCCCGCGTACGTCGAGGTGATCACCCCGGGCTCGCCGGACGAGCTGCGGGCCGAGCTCGACCGGCTGGGAGCCGGCTACGCGCCCACCCTGGTGCGCACCGCCCCGCTGGCCGGGCTCGCCCGGGTCGGCTCCGGGCCCGAGCGGGTCCGGCTCGCCCGCACCGCCGACCCGGCCTGGCTCTCGCTCTACCGCCGGGTCGGCGAGGACGAGGCGCTGGAGCAGGCCGCCCGGCAGGTGCTGCACGGCGGGCCGTCGGTCTGGTTCGCCACCGCGCCGGGCGCCCCCGGACAGCCGCCGCTGGCGATCGGACGCTGCGTCATCGACGGGCCCTGGGCCTGCTTCGGCGCGATCGAGGTCGCGCCGTACGCCCGGCGGGCCGGGCTGGCCACGACCGTCATGGCGGTGCTCGCCGCCCGGGCCGCCGAGGAGGGGGCGACCGGCGGGTACCTCCAGGTCGAGGCGGACAACACCGGGGCGATCGCGCTCTATGACGGACTCGGCTTCACGACCAGTCACACTTACCACTACGCCCTTCTCCCCCAGGGGTAGCACCGCCCGCCCGCACCGCCGCCCCGCCCGCCCGCCCGCCGCTCCTCGCCCGCCTTTGCCCGCCCGCCGTACGAAAGCCGTCGCCGTCACCGTGACCGAGCAGAGCAGAGACCGCTTCCGGACCGCCGCCCGCGCCGAGCATCCCGACCCGGTGCTGCTCTGCCTGCTCGCCGCCGCCGAACACGGCCCGGTCCTCGACCCGGACGACCCCGGGGAACCGCCCAGCGTGGACGCCCTGCTCGCCGCCTGCGAGGCCGCCCTCGACCGGCACGCGAGCGCCGTCCGGCTCGCCGTCGCCGAACGCGCCCCCGCCGGCCCGGAGGAGACCGCCGCCCTGCTCGCCGCCGTCCTCGGCGGGCGGGAACGCTTCCACGGGCGGCAGTCCGACTACCGGCGGCTCGAATCCTCGCTGCTGCCCGACGTGCTGCGGCGGCGGCGCGGACTGCCGATCATGCTGTCCCTGGTGTGGATGGCGGTCGGGCGGCGGGCCGGGCTCGCCGTCCACGGCATCGCGCTGCCCGGCCACGTCATCGTCGCCGTCGGCGGCCCGGCCGGCGGCGACGAGTACGTGCTCGCCGACCCCTTCCACGGCGGGCGGCTGCTCGACCCGGACGACGCCGAACGCCTGGTCCGCGGCGCCGGGCAGGAGTTCAGCCCCGACCTGCTCACCCCCGCCCAGCCGCTCGACCTCGTGCTGCGCGTGCTCGGCAACATCCGCGCCTGGGCCGCCGACCGCCCCGAACACGCCCGCACCCAGCTCTGGGCCACCGAACTCGCCCTCCTACTGCCCCGCCACCCCGCCCAGCTCCGCCTCGAACGCGCCGAACTCCTCGTCCGCACCGGCGACTTCCTCGGCGGCTCGGCCGAGATGGACGCCTTCGCGCAGATCCTCGACACCTTCGACCCCGACACCGCCGCCAAGGTCCGCCAGGAGGCCCGGGCCGCCCGGCACCGGCTCAACTGACGACCGCCCGAGAACGCGCTCGGAGCTGGCTGGGGGCGCGCTCGGAGCCGGCCGGGGGCGCGCTCAGAGCCAGCCCTTCTCCCGGGCGATCCGCACCGCCTCGGTGCGGTTGCGGGCCTCGGTCTTCTGGATCGCCATCGACAGGTAGTTGCGGACCGTCCCCTCCGACAGGTGCAGCCGCCGCGCGATGTCCGCGTTCACCGCCCCGTCCGCCGCCGCGCCCAGCACGTCCCGCTCGCGCGCCGTCAGCGGGTTCGCCCCCTCCGCCAGCGCGGCCGCCGCCAGCACCGGATCGATCACCCGCTCCCCGCGCAGCACCCGGCGGATCGCCTCCGCCAGCTCCGAGGCCGGCGCGTCCTTCACCAGGAACGCGTCCGCCCCCGACTCCATCGCCCGCCGCAGGTACCCCGGCCGACCGAAGGTCGTCGCGATCACCACCCTCGTCCCCGGCGCGTTCCGGCGCAGCTCGGCGGCCGCCTCGATACCCGTCATCCCCGGCATCTCGATGTCCAGCACAGCCACCTGCACCTCGTGCGCCAGCACCGCCGCCACCACCTCGTCCCCGCGCCCCACCTGCGCGACGACGTCGATGTCCCCCTCCAGCCCGAGCAGCGCCGCCAGCGCCTCCCGGACCATCCCCTGGTCCTCGGCGAGCAGCACGCGGATCAGGGCCCCGTTCTGAATGTCGCTCATGCCCACGACCTTAGAGGGGCGCCGGAGAGGCTGCGGGCGGTATTCGCCTGGCTCGCCGAAGCCCTGCGGGCCAGACTGGCCGCATGCTGAACCTGGAGCGCCTCCGCCCGGACCACGCCGACGCCCTGCTGGCCTTCGAGCGCGCCAACCGCGCCTGGTTCGCGCGGACCGTTCCGGACCGCGGCGACGCCTACTTCGCCGAGTTCCCGGCCCGCCACGCCGCCCTGCTCGCCGAACAGGACTCCGGTGTCTGCCGGTTCCACGTCGTCCTCGACGCGGCCGGCGCCGTCCTCGGCCGCGTCAACCTCGTCGACATCGCCGACGGCACCGCCGAACTCGGCTACCGCGTCGGCGAACACGCGGTCGGCCGGGGCGTCGCCACCACCGCCGTCGCCCACCTCTGCCGGCTGGCCTCCTCGGACTACGCCCTCACGTCGCTGACCGCCGTCACCACCCTCGACAACCTCGCCTCCCAAGCCGTCCTCACCCGCAACGGCTTCACGGTCGTCGCCGAACTCACCCTCGACGACCGCCCCGGCCTCCGGTTCAGCCGCTCCCTCACCGACGGCCGGCCCTCGGAGTAGGAAGTCGGCCCGGCCGACTTCCCACTCCGGATGCGGGTCAGAGCCAGCGCTGGGCGGCCTCGACACTGTCGGAGCCACTGGTGTTGAAGGCGATGGCGGCCTGCGGGGCGTGGCGGCGGACGAGGTTGACGACGAGCTCGAAGAAGGGCAGGGCGGGTTCGGGCTTGCGGATGCCGCCGCCGATGACGACGACGTCCCAGTCCCGGCCGGCGAGGGCGGCGGTGATCGCGGGCCCGGCCGTCTCGTCGGGAGCGACCAGGGCCATCGCCGCGTCGATGCCGTGGTCGGCGAAGCGGGCGAGTTCGGCGTCGAGAACGGCCCGCAGGCCGTCGCCGTCCATGCCGGGGACGGTGTGCGGGTCGAAGCCGAGGATGAGTGCGGTAGCCATGCCGGGGAGGACGGTCAACCCGACCGGCCGGGTTCCGTGCCGGCCGGCGCGGTGACCGTCCGCAGCGGGACGAGGGCCCGGAGCCGGAAGCCCCGGCCCCGCTCGCCCGGCCCGGCCTCCAGCCGCCCGCCGACCAGGGCCAACCGCTCCTCCAGGCCCGAAATCCCGTTGCCCGGCTGGGACTTGCCCGGTCCGCGCCCGTTGTCGGCGATCTCCAGGACGGCGTAGCGCTCGCCGCCGCCCTCCCAGCTCTCGTCGGCCGTGACGGTGCAGACGGTGGCGCCCTCGCCGTGCCGGACGATGTTGGTGACGGCCTCGCGCAGGGCCCAAGCCAGCGCGCCCGCCTCCTCGTCGGCGAGCCCCGGCCAGGTGTCGGCCAGTTCCGGCGCGGCCTCCAGCCGGACCTGTGCGGCGGCCAGCGCGGTGCGGGCGGCGGCGAGTTCGACCGGCAGGGTGGGGCGGCGGAAGCCGGTCACCGCCTCCCGGACGTCGATCAGCGACTGCCGGGCGACCTGCTCGATGTCGGCGACCTGCGCCCGCGCCGCCTCGTCCTTGCCGGCGTCCATGAACCGCCCGGCCAGTTCGCTCTTCAGCGTGATCAGCGACAGCGAGTGCCCGAGCAGGTCGTGCAGGTCGCGGGAGAGGCGCAGCCGTTCCTCGGACGCGGCCAGGTGGGCGACGGCGGCGCGGGCCTCGCGCAGCTCCTTCATGGTGGCGACCAGCCGCTGCATGCCGGTCATCGCGGCGCCGGCGAGGAAGGAGGTGAGGGCCAGGGTGGGGATGGTGTCGCCGCCGGCGTGGCTCAGCACGCCGACGGTGGCGGTGAGCACGGCCATGGCGGCGACGCCGGGCAGCGCGTAGCGCACCGGCAGGACCACGGCGACGCACACCGAGGCGTAGGTGAAGAGGGTCAGGAAGGACTCGCCGAGGACGAAGGCCGACACGGTCGCGAGCACGACCATCGTCGCGACGATCAGCCGACAGGCCCGGGGCCGCATCCCGACCATCGAGCGGAAGATCACCAGCAGGATGTAGCCGCCGACGAAGACCGCCAGGCAGAGCCAGCCGAACACCCGGGCGGCCGTCCCGTGCCCGCCGTGCAGGAGGTTGCCCACCGGGTAGGCCAGGTAGATCGTCCACAGCAGCATCCAGCTGACCTTGACCAGCAGTTGCCGCCTGTTCTCGATCGGCGAGCCCGGGACGGTCATGAACGACGTGCGCGCCGGACCCGCCTCCGGCTGCTCGTCGGATCGGCGGGTCTGGCGCGGCTCGGTCATGTCGGTCATCATGCCTGGCGGGTGTCGCGGCGGTACAGCGCCGCCGCGGCGACGACGAACACCACGAGGAAGGCGGCCAGTCCGGCGACCGCGCCGGTGTCCAGGGAGTGCCCGGGCCGGGTGAACGCGGCCAGTTGGTTGTACAGGTACACCGGATTGAACCGGGCGAACTTCTCCAGCGAGCCGCTCACCGGGAACCACGTCCCGCCGAACAGCGCCATCACCATGTAGGTGATCATCACGATGGTCTGCACCGAGTCCGGCGCCGCCGCGTACCCGAGCGCCACCCCGAGTGCCGCGAACACGAAGCTGCCCAGCCACAGCGCCGCCGCCAGACCGGCCCACTGCGCCGCGCCGAGCGACACGCCCTGGACCGCGCCGAGCGCGAAGACCACCAGGATCGCCGGCAGCGTGGTCACCGAGCTCGCGGCGATCTTGCCGAGGGTGTACGCCCGGCCGGGCAGCGCGGTGAGCCGCAGCTGGCGCACCCAACCGCTCTTGCGCTCCAGCGAGATCCGCTGCGCGCTGCCGGTGAGCACCGCGCCGACCGCGCCGAAGGTGGCCATCGAGACCATGAAGTAGGTCTTCACCGACAGGCCGCCGGCCAGTGGGGAGGAGCCGTAGGCGTGGGTGAAGAAGAAGTACATCAGCGCCGGGAAGGCGATGGTGAAGACCAGGTAGCGCCGGTTGCGGAAGGTCCGCAGGATCTCCAGCCGGATCAGGGTGGTCATCGCACGGTCTCCTTCGCGTCCTCGTGCCGGTCCTGCGCGCCGGTGATCGTCAGGAAGGCCTGTTCCAGGCCGAGGCCGGTGACTTCCAGCCCGCGCGGGTACAGGCCCGCCCGGTAGAGCCCGGCGACGCTGGCGTCGGCGTCCGCGGTGCGGATCCGGACGGTCCGCACGCCCGGCACCCGGGCGGTGACGTCCAGGGACTGCACGCCCGGTAGCAGGCGTAGCACGTTTTCGTCGAACTCCCCGTCCACGTCGTGGAGTTCGAAGGCGACTCGGCGGGCTCCGGCGCGCGCCTTGATCTCGGCGGAGCTGCCGTCGGCGATCAGCCGGCCCCGGTGCAGGACGAGGACGCGGTCGGCGATCGAGTCCGCCTCCTCCAGGTAGTGGGTGGCGAACAGCACCGTGCGCCCGGCGTCGGCCTGTGCCCGCATGCTCGCCCAGAACGCCTGCCGGACGGTGACGTCCATGCCGGTGGTGGGCTCGTCCAGCACGATCAGGTCGCTGTCGCCCGCGATCGCGAGTGCGAAGCGGACCCGCTGCTCCTGGCCGCCGGACAGCTTGTCGGCCCGGCGCTCGGCCAGTTCGGTGATCCCGGCGTCGGCCAGCACCTCCTTGACCGGCCGGCCGCGCGGGTGCACGGCGCGGGCGAGCTCGACCAGCTCGCGGACCTTGGCGTCGGCCATCAGCCCGC
This sequence comes from Kitasatospora sp. NPDC059812, assembly GCF_042732075.1. Lineage (NCBI taxonomy): Bacteria > Bacillati > Actinomycetota > Actinomycetes > Kitasatosporales > Streptomycetaceae > Kitasatospora > Kitasatospora sp. NPDC059812. Next base: position 127,342 of record NZ_JBHWIO010000012.1, on the reverse strand, counting down.
CGCTCTGCAGCATCGCGCCGACCCGGCCGGACACGATCGCCTCCCGCGGGGTGCCGCCGAACAGCGTGACGCTGCCCTGGTCGGGCTGGCGCAGGCCGAGCAGCAGGTCCAGGCTGCTGGACTTGCCGGCGCCGTTCGGGCCGAGCAGGGCGACGGTCTCGCCCGGGCGCAGCACGAGGTTGAGGTCGTCCACGGCGCGCACCCGCCCGTAGCTCTTGCCGACGCCGCGGAAGGCGGCCACTTCGGTGCTCATCGCCCTGCTCTTCTCTCCTGGTGGTGTCGCGCCCGTGGTCGCGATCGGTGTCGCGATCGGTGTCGTTCGCACCACCTCAGAGTCCCGTGCTGGCGGGGTACGGCGGCAGTGTCCGCCGTCGTGCCTTCGGTATGACGGATGTCATGGCTGCGGCCGGTACCCGGGTCAGGAGTACCGGCCGCACAACCGCAGGTCAGGCCGGTTGTCAGAGGCCCAGCGCGCGCTTCACGAAGTCGACCTGGAGCAGCAGCAGGTTCTCCGCGACCTCCTCCTGCGGCGTCATGTGCGTGACGCCCGACAGCGGCAGCACGGTGTGCGGGCGGCCGGCCGCGAGCAGCGCGGAGGACAGCCGCAGGGTGTGCGCGGCGACCACGTTGTCGTCCGCCAGGCCGTGGATGATCATCAGCGGCCGCTCCAGCCCGGCGGCGTAGCCGGTCAGCGAGTTGGCCGCGTACACCTCGGGCCGCTCGGCCGGGTGGCCGAGGTAGCGCTCGGTGTAGTGGGTGTCGTACAGCTCCCAGTCGGTCACCGGGGCGCCGGCGACGGCCGCGTGGAAGACGTCGGGGCGGCGCAGCACGGCGAGCGCGGAGAGGTAGCCGCCGTACGACCAGCCGCGGATGGCGACCCGGCCGAGGTCCAGCGGGAACTCCTCGGCGAGTGCCTGCAACGCGTCGGCCTGGTCGTCGAGGGTGGCTCCGGCGAAGTCGAAGGCGATGGACTTCTCCCAGGCCGGGTTGCGCCCGGGGGTGCCGCGCCCGTCGGCGACGACCACGGCGAAGCCCTGGTCGGCGAACCACTGCGAGTTGAGGTGCGGGTTGTGCGCCTGGACGACGCGCTGGCCGTGCGGGCCGCCGTACGGGTCCATCAGGACGGGCAGCAGGCCGTCCCGCTCGCGGTCGTAGCCGGTGGGCAGGAAGACGGCGGACGGGATGCGGCGCTCGCCGGCGAAGCGGAACACCGGGCGGGCGGTGATGACCGGGGTCTCGGCGTAGGAGGCGATGGTGGCGACGTCGTCGACGACCACGCCTTCGGGCAGGTCGCGGGCGACCTGGACGAGGGTGCCGGGCAGGTCGGGCTCGGCGGTGGCGCGCACGGTGATCCCGCCCGCGTGCACGGCGCTGGTGACGGAGGTGAACGGACGGCCGTTGGAAGACTCCCAGCCGAGCCGCTTGCCGTCGTGGCTGATCCGGCCGACGGCGATCCAGCCGGGCTCGGGGTCGGTCTCCGCGGCGCCGCCGGAGGCGGTGAACAGCACCTCGGCGTCGGTGACGGCGACCACCGAGCGCAGGTGCAGGTCGGCCCCGGTGACGGCCTGGTCGCCGATCACCAGCGCCCGCACGCCGCCCTCGTCGGAGATCCGGACCAGCTTGCCGTCCGGGGTCCAGGACGGGACGCCCTGGAACAGCTCCAGCCAGACGTCGTCGCGCTCCTCGAACAGCACCTCGGTGGCGCCGGTGGCCACGTCGAGGCCGAGGATCAGCTGGCTGCGCTGGTCGCGGGCCTGGACGAGCAGCAGCGGCACGCCGCCCGCGGACCAGTGCACCCGGGCGAGGTACGGGTAGGCCGTGCGGTCCCAGACCACCTCGGTGCGGCCGCCGTCCAGGTCGAGCACCCAGAGGCCGACCTCGGCGTCGGCGGTGCCGGCGGCCGGGTAGGCGACCTCGGCGGGCTCGCGCTGCGGGTTGGCCGGGTCGGCGATCCACCAGCGGCGCACCGGGGTGTCGTCGGCGCGCTCGACCAGCAGCCGGTCGCCGTCGGGGGACCACCAGAAGCCCCGGTCGCGGCTCATCTCCTCCTGGGCGATGAACTCGGCCTGCCCCCAGGTGACGTTCGGGCCGTCGGGCTCGGCGATCACCCGGTCGGCGGTGCCGTCGGTGCGGGTGAGGCGCAGTTCGCCGGCGGTGTTGGCGTAGGCGACGTGGCTGCCGTCCGGGGAGACCCGCGGGTCCAGCAGCGGGCCCTGGGCGGGCAGTTCGGCGGTGGCGCCGGTGGCCAGGTCGGCGGTGAACAGCCGGCCGGAGAGGGCGAAGGCGGCCAGTCGGCCGGCCGCGTCCAGGGCGTAGCCGACGATGCCGGCCGAGCCTTCGCGGCTGCGCTCGCGGCGGGCCTTCTCGGCGGGCGAGAGGTCCTCCTCGCCGCCGCCGAGCAGCACGGCCGGGTCGGCGGCGATCCGCTCCTCGCCGGTGGCGGTGTCGAGGGTCCAGAGCAGGTTGGCCCGGTCGCCGCCCGACCGGGAGCGCAGGAAGACGACCCGCGAGCCGTCCGGTGCGACGGAGAAGGAGCGGGGCGCGCCGACGGTGTAGCGCAGGGTCCGCGCGTACTGCCGGGGGAAGGTGTCCGCAGGGGTGTGGGAGGTCATGGCACCAGACCCTACGATGCCGTACTCCCGCTGCCGGGCGCCTGGTGATCACTCGTTCGGAGCATCGTTCCCGAGTGCGCCCCAAAGGCGCCCATACCCCCTCCGACCGGCCCATGCGCCCCACGAGTGCCTCCGTACCCCGGCGCGTGGAGACTCACCGAATGTAATGCTCCCCTTACCCATCGGGTATGACTGGTCGGGCGGGTGATCGTCGGGCCCGTCCCGGCCCCGGTCGCCCGACCGCAAGTCCCGTACGGTCCCACCGTCACCCTCCCCAGGGGGTGGCGCACCCGAGAAGGGGTGTGAGCCGACATGGCTTTGTCCGTCTCCGCAGCCATGCTGATGCTGGTCATCGTGGTGGTGCTGATCCGCCGCTCCGGGCTGAAGCTCGCGCACGCGATCATCTGCGCGCTGCTCGGCTTCTACCTGGCGTCCAGCTCGATCGCGCCGTCGATCAGCCAGGTCACCAGCAACCTCGCCGGGATGATCAACGGCCTGAAGCTCTGACCCCGCCACGGCGGTCGTTAGGCTTCCTCCCATGACCGCGACTACCGGCCGCCGCCTGCTCCTGGTGCACGCCCACCCCGACGACGAGTCGATCGGCAACGGCGCCACCATGGCCCGGTACGCCGCCGAGGGCGCCCAGGTCACCCTGGTGACCTGCACCCTCGGCGAGGGCGGCGAGGTGATCCCGCCCGGGCTGGCCCATCTGACGGCCGATCGGGAAGGAACCCTCGGCGCGTACCGGATCGGCGAGCTGACCGCGGCCATGCGCGCGCTCGGCGTCACCGACCTCCGCTTCCTCGGCGGCCCGGGCCGCTACCGCGACTCCGGGATGATGGGCCTGCCCGACAACGACGTGCCCGGCTGCTTCTGGCAGGCCGACGTCGACGAGGCGGCCGGCCACCTGGTCGCGGTGGTCCGCGAGGTCCGGCCGCAGGTGCTGGTCACCTACGACGAGAACGGCGGCTACGGGCACCCGGACCACATCCAGGCGCACCGGGTCGCGATGCGCGCGTACGAGCTGGCGGCCGATCCGGCGCACCGCCCGGAGCTGGGCCCGGCCTGGCGGATCGCCAAGGTCTACTGGAACCGGATGCCCCGCTCGGTGATCGAGGCCGGGCTCGCCGAGACCGCCGCCCGGGCGCCCTTCCCCGGGACGGCCCGGCCGGCCGACGTTCCCGGGGTGGTGGCCGACGAGGTGGTCACCACCGTGCTGGACGGCTCCGCCTACGCCGGGCGCAAGGCCGCCGCGATGGCCGCGCACGCCACTCAGATCACCGTGGACGGCGCCTTCTTCGCGCTCTCCAACGACCTCGGCCAGCCGCTGGTCACCACCGAGTACTACCAGCTGGTACGCGGCCAGGCCGGGCCGGAGCGGCCCGAGGACGACCTGTTCGCCGGCCTGTCGCCCGCCGCCGACCCGCTGCCCACCACCGCCACCACCACCGCCACCGCCACCGCCACCGCCGAGGAGAGCGTCCGATGACCGAGCCCGCCGCCGCCCGGCCGCCGCGCCGCTCGTTCCCGGCGGCCGTCCTCGGCACCCGCGAGGAGCGGCTGGCCGAGCCTCAGCCCCCGCGCGGCGCCCGGATCACGGCCTACGCCCTGTTCTTCCTGCTGGGTGTCGCGGTGTCGGTCTGCGGATCCTTTGTGCAGGCCTTGTGGCCGCCCGTGGGGGTCCTGCTGGCGCTCGCCGCGACCGGCGCCACCTTCTACGGCGGCCTGCGGGTCACCGGCACCCGGCTGGGCGCGGCATTGCCCGCGGCCGGCTGGTTCATGGCGATGCTGCTGGTGATCGTGCCCCGGCCGGAGGGCGACAACGTGCTGTGGTCCAACGCCACCTCGCTCGGCTGGCTGTTCGGCGGCTCGGTCCTGGGCGTGATCTGCGCCACCCTGCCGACCCGTAGCGGCTGGTTCCCGGGCGTTCCCGGCCCGCAGCGCTGAACCCGCCCGCGGGGCACGTACGGCACCGCGCACGACGCGCAGTCAGGAGCGCACGGCCGTACTCTCATACCGGAGGAACCGGACGTATCAGGATCTGTCCGAAGCCGTTCGTCGCTCTGTTCTTCCCAGTATGGTGGTCCCGCAGAACGCCGTACCCGACCGCCGCCCGCCCAGGCCCGGCGACCACGAACCGCGGTCGCGCCGCACGGCCCGCCCGCGAACCCGGAGCAGAGCAGCATTGAGCAGCCGCGAATCTGACAACGCCCACCCGACGCCCCGGCGTACGGGTCCGGACGCCTACCCGTCGGGCACCCCGCCCTACGGCACACCGGGACTCCCGGGCGGCGACCGGGCCGGTGCCGCCCAGGGCGCCGCGTCGGGCGGCGAGGACGACGGCCCGAAGACCGAGACCACCCTGACGACCCGGGTCCGGATCAACATCCCCGGGTCGCGTCCGATCCCGCCGGTCGTGGTCCGCAGCACCGTCAAGAACGAGGACGGCCCGGGCGAAGAGGCCCCGGCGGCCGCCCCCGAGCCGGGCGGCCCGCGGCACCGGTCCGCGCCCTCCTCCCCCGTCCTCGGGGTGATGGAGGGCGGCGCCCGCACGGCCACCCCGCCGGAGCTGCCGCCGGAGTGGCAGGTCCCGCCGATCCCGCCGGCGACGTCCGAGGCCGAGTCCACCGGCGCCTGGTTCCGGCCGCGGCAGAAGAAGGCCGAGCCGGCGCCGACCGCCGTACCGGCCGGTGCCCCGAACACCCCTGGCGCGCCGGAGGCCTCGGCCGCGCCCGCCGCCGCCGAGCCCCGGCCGACGGCCTCCCCGGCCCCCGGCGCCCGCCCGAACGGTGCCCGCCCCGCCCAGGGCGCGGCCCGTCCGAACGGCCGACCGGTGCCCGCCCAGGCCCCGAACCCGGCCCCGAACGGCTCGCCCGCCGCGCCGTTCCCCGCCGGCCCCGGTGCGCAGGCCCCGGCGGAGGAGCCCGGCGTGTACGAGGCCGCCTCCCCCTTCGCGCCGCCCACCGCCGACCCGTTCGCCCCGATGGCGCCCACGGCCGGAGCCCGCGGCCGGCGCGACGACCGCCCGCAACAGGGCGCCCAGCAGAACGGCGGCCAGCAGAACGGCAGGCAGCGCAACGGCCGGCAGCCCGACGGACGGCCGCAGCAGGGCCCGCGCCCGGGCGCCCGCCCGCAGGGCCCGGCGGCCGGCGCGACGGACCCGGAGGACACCTCGGTCGACGGCTTCGAGCCGATCCGCGAGGGCACCCCGCCGCCCGCCGCCATACCGGGCCTGCCGCAGAACGGCGCCGCGCACGGCGGCGAAGCCCGCCCGCAGCCCGGCCTGTTCGCCTCGGCCCCGGCCGGTGCCGACCCGTTCGCCGCCCAGCGCCCCGCCGGGCCGGGCCAGGACGCCTTCGCCCACCCGGCCCCCGGCGGGCTCTTCCCCGGCGCCCCCGGGCACCCGCAGCAGCAGCCCGGACCGGACCCGGAGGCCACCGAGCTCACCCCGCTGCCGACCCCCGCCCCGGGCCCCCGGCCCGCACCGCAGCCGGCCAAGACCGAGTCCGCGCCCGCGCCCGCGCCCGCCAAGGGCAAGGGCAAGGCCAAGCCGAAGGCCAGCGCCGGCAAGAAGCTGGTCAAGCTGGGCGTGTACGGCGTCGGCTTCGTGCTGTTCCTCGGCGCCGCCGCGTACGGCACCGGTCTGATGCTCAACCAGTCCGACATCCCCAAGGGCACCGTGGTGCTCGGCACCGACATCGGCGGCAACAGCCGCGACCAGGCGATCCACCAGCTCGACGAGACCGTCGGCAAGACCGGCCAGCAGCCGCTCAAGCTGAAGGTCGGCGACCAGGCGCTGAACCTCGACCCGACCGTCGCCGGGCTGAGCTTCGACACCACGGGCACCGTGGACGGCCTCGCCCAGCACAGCTACAGCCCGGTCGACGTCATCAAGTCGCTGAAGGGCGGCACCAAGGCGGTCGCACCGGACGTCAAGGTGGACCGGGCCAAGCTCAAGGCCGCCCTGGACACCCTGGCCTCCGGCTCGGGCCAGGGCCTTCAGGAGGGCTACGTCAAGTTCGCCGAGAACGGCGACCCGGTCGTGGTGCCCGGCCGGGCCGGCCAGGCCGTCGACTCGGCGAGCGCCCTCGACGTGGTCGAGCAGGCCTACCGCGACCGCGCCGCCGGCAAGCCCGACCAGCCGATCGCGCTCGCCGTCACGGCCGCCCAGCCCAAGGTCTCCCCGCAGGCCCTGCAAGCCGCCGCGGACAGCCTCGGCAAGTCCGCGCTCAACGGCAACGTGTACGTCCTGGCCGGCACCAAGAAGTGGATCTTCGGCAAGGTGGTCGCCGCCAAGACGCTCACGCTCGTCCCGGACGCCTCCGGCAAGATCGTGCCCAAGTGGGACCTCGACGCGCTGAACGGCCAGCTGGGCAGCGTGTTCGACAAGGTGAAGGTCAAGAAGAACGGCCAGACCGCCGCGATCACCCCGCAGGACGTCGCGGACGCCGTCACCTCGCTGCTCGACAAGACCGGCGAGAAGGACCGCACCTTCAAGTTCACCGTCGCCTGAGCAACGACCGCACCGATCGGGGGGGGGGGGGGGGGGCGGCCCCCCCCCCCCCCCCACCCCCCCCCCCCCCCCCCCCCATTATGACGGACCCACACCCACCGCCACCCACCGCGCCCCGCCCACG